>CAUUIG010000003.1:0-43340 GCA_963545095.1 uncultured Streptococcus sp. | reverse complement strand
TAGTTGTTTTTGATACTTCATTCCACACAACTATGCCAGAGAAAGCTTATCGCTACCCTCTACCAACAAAATATTACACAGAAAACAAGGTTCGTAAATATGGTGCCCACGGTACAAGTCACCAGTTTGTAGCAGGAGAAGCAGCAAAACTCTTGGGCCGTCCATTAGAAGACTTGAAATTGATTACTTGCCACATCGGTAATGGTGCTTCTATTACAGCTGTTAAGGGTGGTCAATCTGTCGATACTTCAATGGGATTCACTCCACTTGGTGGTGTGATGATGGGAACTCGTACAGGAGATATTGACCCAGCTATCATCCCTTACCTAATGCAATATACAGAGGACTTTAACACGCCTGAAGATATTAGTCGCGTCCTTAATCGTGAATCAGGACTTATGGGTGTTTCAGGCAAATCTAGCGATATGCGTGATGTGATTGCCGCTAAGGAAGACGGAAATCATGATGCTGCTTTGGCTTATGAGATGTATGTTGATCGTATTCAGAAATATATCGGTCAGTACCTTGCAGTCCTAAACGGAGCAGATGCTATTATCTTTACTGCAGGTATCGGAGAAAATGCAGCTGTTGTACGTAAGGATGTTATCTCAGGAATTTCTTGGTTTGGCTGTGATGTTGATCCAGAGAAGAACGTCTTTGGCGTGACAGGAGACATCTCAACAGAGGCAGCGAAAATTCGTGTCTTGGTTATTCCAACAGATGAAGAATTAGTCATTGCCCGTGACGTTGAACGCTTGAAAAATAAGTAAAACTAGAAAAAATATTTAGTACAAGGAGTTTTATATGAATAATTATTTTAAAAAAGCAATCGCGTTTTTTTCGACTTTGTTGATTTTAAGCGCTACTATTGTGCCGTCAACTGTAGCTTTTGCGAATAGTTCAGATTATGAGATATCATTCACTCAAGAAGAACTTCAAATTATAGGTAATGGCCTTACTGATGACAGTATAGCTAAAATTGAAGGGATGCTTAATGGTGTTACTATTCCAAGCTATAGAATTGAAGGTCGTTCTGTCCAAACTCAAGCTGTAAAAAAAGCTATTAAGGCTGTTATAAAGAAACGCAATGCAATAGTTAATTTGGTTGGGAAATATGTTGGTAGAGATGCTGCGGTATCTGTTGGAGCTTCTCTTGATACAGTTATGCCGGTTTTGAGGGACTTACAATACTGGAGTGATTTAGCTTATGGAACGGTAGAAGGGCAAGTGAAAAATGCGTTAGTAGATTCTGGTATGGCTGACTCAACTGCTTCTACTATAGCTTATTGGATTAGATTAGCTTTAGAATGAGTGCTCTAAATATGAATGACGACTTAATTGAAGAGCTAGAATATAAAAGATATTTGTCTAATAATTTGTTGATTGCAGTTTGCGAAAAATTACATATTTGCTCAAGAGAATATTTTATTTTAAAGTATAATTTATCTCTTTCTGAAATAAAATATATTGATGAAGTGTTTAAGTTTTGCGTTGTAAATGATATAAGAGATTTTCCGTCTTTTAAAAATGAAATTCAAAAAAAAATACCACGGTTTACTTCGGATAATATCTTCGAATTGTTGTTAGAAGCTTACGAGTTTCATCAACCAATTTCAAGAAAAATTTTAGATAGTACTCAGTAGAGTTTAATTAGATTTGATTTTTTTAGTTAGATTGCTATTAATTAGCATCTAATTTGCACCCTTTTCGGAGGGTGCTTTTTTGTGCGTTGATTCGCACGACTGCTCTCTGCAAGAGTCCCTCGGAGGAGCGTTTGCGTTTTGATGCTTGTGTCAAAACTGCAAAAACGTATGATTCTTTCTAATGAGATGTTTAGTCACTTTTCATTATAGATTTTATGGGATTTTTTTCTACAACAAAATAGGATCCATAATATCCATAGGGGATTTACCCACTACAAATATTATAGAGCCTGAAATTGTCCAAAACCTTGCTATGATTGGCTTTTTTGAAAAATATGGTATAATAGTAGTAATTTAAATATGTAGCTGGGCTCTTTGATTTTAAAAGGATTGAAGAATTAAGAAATTGTATTTTTTAAGAAACTAACCAAAAAGTAACCAAGGAATGTATATTTTTAGTCAATGAATATAGAATAAAGTAGATCAGGAAGATGGTCTATTTTATTTTGTATTTACTGATATATAAAAAGTTGAATCGTCTGTCTAAAAGTGATACAATAGATATACAAGATAAAAAAGGAGAATTGCTATGCCACAAATTGCTGTAAGAGTAGATGATGAATTGAAAAAAGAAGCGACTGCAATTTTTAATGAGTTGGGTTTGGATATGACAACTGCTGTAAAGTTGTTTTTGAAACAAAGTGTTTTGACTAAAAGTATTCCTTTTAAGCTTGATCTGTATGAAAGAGAGTATACAAAAGAAGAAGTGGAACAGGCAAAAAAAGATATTCAAAGATTAGTGAAAGAAAAGTCAAAACTGGTTAAACTTGATTTTAGTAAACAAGAAGATATTGATCAATTCTTCGATGAATAATGATTATATATTAGGAGGAAGAATGGGAAAAATAGAAGAATATTCAATATTAATTGCAAGAATTGAGTATGCTGATGGAACAGGTTCAAAGTCACGTCCTGCGATGGTAATTGAGTTTAATGATGAAGTTATTAAAACTTATCGCTTGACTACAAAATATGAAAATAAATCAGATAGAATTAAGTCAAAGTATTTTGAAATTATTGATTGGTTTAGAGCAGGTTTAGAAAAACCTTCTTGGATTGATACTGTTCAAGCATATGAACTAGATAGGAAAAAAATCAAAATTCAAATTATAGGGAATTTGACAGATAGAGATATAGTTCGTTTGAAAGATTTTTTATCTAATGTTGATTAGGAGATAGAATATGGAAATTAAAGAAATAAGTTATCAGGATAGACTTCCAAAAAACATGGTTTCAAAGTTTAATTATTTTGTGAAGGACTTTTTGAAAGAGTATCCTGATCAGTTAGATAAGATGGATTTTGATGAGGTTATGACGATTCACAAAGAATATGAGGCGGATTTAGAAGTCTATTTTGTTAAATTTATGTTGTGTAAAAAGGGAAAAGGCGGATTTTTCTCTCTAGCTAGCACGGATAATGAGTTGTTTGTATCCTGTAATGATGAACTTTGGGGTACTGTAATTTTAGAATAAAAACCGAAGGAAAATCAAATGTTCCTGGATATTTAATTCGCTTTTGGGGTCAAAATATACAACCAGGTATTTAAAATTTGTTCGGAAATAGAAAAAATAACACTATCATTAGATAATGTTATTTTTTTTGTTTTCATTATAAAAATTTGTAGCTATTTCTTTAACGTAGTTTTCATAGTTTGTTGGAATATCAGCGTTTTTAAGGTAGTCTTGATAGTTGAAGTGTTCATCTATGGGATATTCGCTGTTGACTAAGCTCATGAAATCAAGGATCCTTCCTTTTTCAGCTCTGTTTTCGATGCGTTGGGAGAAGGTATCGATATGAGCAAGAGAGTTATGGGAATCATCATTCAGTAAATGGTGTTTCTCGTGTAGTAGGATGTTGATTTTTTCTATATCTGTAGTGTCGGAGCGTAGAAAGATGAAGTGTTGATTATTTACAAAAAGATAACGACCTTTTGTTTCTAAATAGTCTAACAAGACAATCTTGCAGTTTAGGGTTTCGATTTCTTCTATGACTTTTCTTAGTTCCATACTATTTTTTATTTGCAAAGTATTCTTTTAGGAAGTCTTTGATAATTTCACGATCGTTGTCAGTGATGGGTGTACCATCATAGGCGACTGAGTTATCAATAGCTGTGTCAATGTCTGCTTCTAAAGTTGAATTTGGAATATCGGTTTGACCTAGTAAGTAATCAGTAGAAACATTGAAAAAATCGGCTAGTTTTTGCAAGTTCTCTGCTGAAGGTTTTCTTAATCCTTTTTCCCACTGAGCATAGCTTTGAGGGGAGGTTTGGAAGTGAGTTGCTATATTTTGTTGTGTAAGATTATTTTCGAGTCTGAGTTGTTTTAATCTGTCTTTAAAGTTCATTTATCTGTCTCTTCTATTTTATTTTTTTGCAAGTTGGATAGTTTGTGCAGCCTTTAAAATAAGAATGAGTTTTCTCGCTATATTTATTGACTAAGTATCCTGATGTGCAATCGGTACATTCTTCGATGGGTGTTTCAGATTTTTGTAAGCTGGTTTTAAAAACATATTCTGTTAATATTGTTGGGTCTATTTGTTGAATTAACTCGAAAAATGCTTTTCTATCTATTAGTTGAATGTTTGGAAAGTCCTCTTTTTTTATGGTTCCTTGAAAGAAGGTAGTTGTAATGAAGACTTTTTTATTTGCCCCGTTAATCCCGTTGAATTTTTGGATATCGCTTAATCCGACAATATTTGTTTTTTTCGCATTGATGCTATAGTTTTTACACTGTATGAAGATGGTTTCGTTCTCTTTTTTTGCTATTACATCGATACCAGTATCGCTATTTTCTCCATTTTTAGGCGTGATAAAAGCGTCGTATCCAGCAAGGCAATAGAGAGCTTTGACACATTTTTCAAGATTTTCTCCTTGGATATCATAACGTTTTTTGTATATTTCATCTAGTTTATATAAAAGAAACAGTAGAACTTTGTTTCTATGTTTATTGTATTCTTCAGGAGTTAATAGTGTTGTTTCTTTTATTGTATTTTCTTTAGAAAAAAATTTTTTTAAAAAAATCATAAAAAATCTCCAAAAATTGTTGACAATGTAATCAAATGATTGTATAATATAAAATGTAATCAGTTGATTATAAAATATCTTTTATAGTTTTCTTAATAAACTCAAGGGTTTCATCTGAGAGTAGTTGGTTCTTGTAAGAGATTTTATCTGCGTTGAGGATTGATTCGATACGAACCGTTC
This sequence comes from uncultured Streptococcus sp., assembly GCA_963545095.1. Lineage (GTDB taxonomy): Bacteria > Bacillota > Bacilli > Lactobacillales > Streptococcaceae > Streptococcus. The sequence continues at coordinate 38,434 of CAUUIG010000003.1, read as the reverse complement.
CATCAGATAGAAGTTCTTCGATAGAAACCCCAAAGAAATCAGAAAACATTTCAAGGGTGTTAAGGGTTGGTTTGCTTTTACCGCTTTCCCATTTTTGATAGGATTGTTGAGTAATATCCAACTCTTGAGCAATTTGTACTTGAGTAAGATTGGCTTTCAATCTTAAATCTTTTAAATTTTTAGAAAACATAAAAAAGTTTAAAAACCTGTTGACAAAACAGAAAAAAAGTTGTATTATAATAATACAGATTAAAAGCTGTTAAGTCAATACCTTTCGTAAAATAAATGAGGAGAAGAGAATGGAACGTTCAGATGTGGCATTATTAGTGGTAGAAATAGAGAAAGAAGCAAAGCGTGACTTTCCATATGTTCTAAACCTTCGGTATGGAATGAAGGAGGACCTTTTAAAGCGTTTTAGTGCAGAAGTTTTGGAAGAACTAAGACAAGCTTATAAAGAATATTCTGAAAAGCTGTCCAGTATTTCTAAGAATTTACTTAATGAAGTTATTGAAACTCTTCCAAAAGAAGAGTAAGGTCACGGTAAAATAATTCTTTAACTGCAAAGAAGTCAGGTGTTGCTAGAGTGTCGATAAGAAGTTCAAGATAGGTGTTTTTAAATTTCCAATATTTTTTATCGAATTCATCAGTAGTATATGGAAATGATTTAAAGAAGTCAGTCTCCTCAAATTCACCAAATAACTCTTCGATTGTTCCGAGAGCAAGGGTTCGATTCGGTTTTTGTTCAAATCTTTCAGCTTTCTTGAATTCAGGTTCAATTAAAAAAATGAGTTTTGCATTGATTTCGTTTTGGGTATAAGTCATAATATAGATCCTTTTATTTAATTTAATGGTTCTTTAGTACAATCAAGTATGAGTTGGTTGTACTGCTAGAGCTATTAAAGCTAGCTAGAGTGAAACTTATCTGTATTTAAAATTTTTAAGAAGAATAATCAATAGTTTGCAAATATGAGTTTTGTTTCAAGTAAAAGATTGAGTGATTTCTTTTGAAAAGTGATAACAGGTATAAGGTATTTCTCTAACTAACGATAGTAGTTATTGGTCTTTGAAAATTAAATAAAAAAACGTGTCAGGCAATGATAGACACTGACCAAACACGAATATAAAAAAATTAGCAATTTAATTATACGTGAATTTTGGGAAAATGTCAAGACTTGCTTGATTGTAGGTATATTTCATGGAGTTTAGTTGTTTTCTATTTTTTTAATTTTGAGAAGAACCCTTTTGCCTGTTTTTCTTCGGCACTCTTTAAATCGCCCCATAATCTACCAACTAGATTCCATGAAATGTATCTATAAAACTTTATAGATTCTAAACTCTTTGCTGACTTTTCTTAGTAGGACTAAGGGAAGAATAGATAACGTATAATTGCATAGATTGTGCAAAAAGTTGTCATCTTTGGGTAGTATTCAAAAGATTTAATGTAAAGACGGACTAACAACTTCATAATGTTGTAAATAATGGATGTTGTTTTGATAATGATTTCAGTCATAATGTTCTCTTTTCTAATTTTTTTGAAAACAAAAATCCAGCAAAGTGTGTTTCCATCTTACTAAGCTGTTTACGATATTTTGTTTTTTTGTGTTTGTTGGTATTATTATACCATAAGTAAATGGAGTTGGCAAGGAGTTTAGAGTTTGTCTTTGTGTCTAAATTTTTGGGAATAATCAAATATCCTTATAACTCAATAAGAAAGCGAGATTTTTCAGACAAAAAAACTGGAAAAAGTTCCTCACTTTACCCCAGCCCTTGACTATATTGCACTATTCATGCTACAATATTGTTTGACTGATTAAGCAAAGTGTTGTTTTGTCTTAATCGGTGGTGTAGGAGTTGCTGCTTCTACACCTTTTTCGTTTTCATTTACTCCATCAGTGTAACACATATTAGGCAAAAAAGCAACTGTTTTGTCTAATAAGCATGGCAAAAAGACCTCTAAAATTGCATTTTTTAGAGGATTTTCTTTACCTTTTCCTTACTTTCGCTTACGCCCTCGTTTTCGTATGACGGCTCCATGGGGGCGGTGGTCAACAAGAAATCCTGCTCCTAAACGGCTCGCCCTATACTCCTCATACTCATTCCGCCAATCCCCGAAAAACAATTCGTATAGCTGATCAATTCGTTCAAGGAGTATCATCCTAGCCATAGTACAAGCTCCTTCAATAGACCAATACATCCCTCGATGTTTCATGCGGTAAGTGACCTTTCGGTGCTGACTCTCCATTACCCCGATACCACGTGAGGACAATCCTCTAAGTTTAGGTGGTCTAGTGTCACAAAAATTTCTTAATAATTTCTTACGAAAATTGTAAAAATTATCAAGAGCTTCCTGACTTTCTATGAGAGATTCAACTGTATCTAGTACGGTCTGAAGCAGGCTCTTCTGATGATTTTTGATGGCCTTAAAAGCAAGATCAAGTAGTGTAGATGGGTACGGCTTCAGGAATCTTTTAAGTTCTTCATTGACATGATAGGCATCCCAGAAATGCTCATGACGTTTAATCCGTAGAGCTTTCTTGATTTCTTGAAATATCCTTCGAGTATATCCTTTACCATTGTCCGAGTTAGTGATAAGAAGAGTTCGATCAGTGATTTCAAAATGATTGTAGAGATAGTCTATCAATTCTTCCTTTGCTTGTTCATGGCTTGTATGGATAATTTCATGCTTATTCTCCAGTACATACCGATTATTACCAACCTTCTTCGCTCCAGTATGAATCAGAAAATGTGCTAAGTCTGTATTGTGTCGTTCATCATTGCTTGATGTTGTCTTGACGAGCACACCATCTCCCTCCAGGTAGATTTTATCTGCCTGGATTTTTTTCGGTTGCTCATCACCTCTAAAAAGCCGATAGCGTTCCCTCTCTGAAAAGAGTCTACCTGCCATTTTTACAGACTTCAACACAGCATCTTTTGTTATCTCCAGGCGATAAGCCATCTTAACGGTTCGACAAACTTCACGGTAGGATAAAACGGAAGCGTGTTTTGCCATGTGAAAAATCAACTCAGGAGAATAACGCATATACTTTTCTAAACCTAGCCACTCATCTACAGGATAACAGCTTTTCTTTCCCTTTCGCCAGCGATTCCTAGAAAAGGTCATCTCTCCAAATGTAAAGACAACTGTCCTCTCTGTACTATCTATCCGCTTATATCCCCTCAGTCTCATGGAGGGAGCTATCTGCTCGTCATAATCTCTTACTCGCTTCAGGAATTGCTGCTCACGTTTGCGATCTAGTTCTACGACAAATTCTTTTTCATCAAATCTAAACATACTCTCTATTGTACTGAAATCATGACTAGATTGAAAACATCAGAAACTTTTACAAAGTTTTTTCATCTTCAAAACTTCGGTCCACTTTCTCTTCCCGACTACGCACGTGCTCCTTAACATCTCTATAATACGTGTAATGTTTTAGAGTATCGTCAAAGAACTCTTGTAGGGCTCCTTTTTCAATTTGGAATTGTTTGATCAGTTGGCTAACATCTTCCAGCCCCATATCTTTTGGAACTCCTAGAGCATCCAATAGTTGTACCGCCGCAAGACTATTTTCTGGAGATTGCTGGATGGCTAAAAGTGCTCCTTCAATTTTATGATAACGTCCAAGTCGCTCATCTAGCTGTCTTAATTCCTCCTGGGTAGCCTCTATCTTTTCATTAAAGCGCTCCTCCAAATGTTGAAATTGTGCTCCATTTGTCACGCCGTGCTCGACTAAGAAATTATATTCCTTAATCAGTTCACGCATAGAGGAAATTTGAGCGTTTTTAGTTACGAGTGTTTCGCCATTTTGTTTGGCTAATTGTCTTGCGACAGTCAAGCCCATCATGTACCGATTTTTTTGTGATTGATCTGGATTGAGAAAATAAAAATAATCTTTCTCTTTGATATAGATGGTATAATTTCCATTCTCATTTTTATCAACTTTATGAGAAGGTATTAAAATGGTACCACTATTTAAAGCTCCCATATCCATCTGTACGTAAATACCTTGCTTGCTTTCTTGTTCGACCTGCCAGGATTCCACTTCCAATTTCAATTCAAAATCATTTGCTGTTTTTTCTTTTGATTCTTGATATTGTTCTTTCAATTCCTCCACATCAAAAACCAACTGATTCTTAGAAATTCTCTCTTTTATTTTTTCAAGAGAATAGAGTCCTTTCTTCGATAATGTATCATCTCGGACATTTCTTTGTTGGGGCTGATCAAGCAATTTATACTTCACAAATTTACCAGAGAAATCAATCTGAAGATCAAGCGCTGCTGCCTTTTGTTTAAAATCTTCCAACGACAAAGAGTGCTTCAGAAGAAAATCCAGACGCTCCTTAATTTCAAACCGATAATTATTTTGTCTCCGCCAAGCAGAATATTTTGTATAAGAATTTTTCATAGTAGGCTCAATAATTTTAGCTCCATAACGTGCCGCATGTTTGTCCGATATCGCCCTCAAATTTTTCAAGGTTTTCTTTTCCCAGCGAAATTTCTTGAGCGTTGAGGTATTGGTTGTATTGAGTATGATATGGTTATGAAGATGATCTTTATCCGTGTGGGTTGCTATCACAAACTCATAATTTCCGCCTGTCAATTCTAACATCGTTTGACAGCCAATTTCATGAACTTGCTCAGGGGTCAAATTATCATCTGGAGAAAAAGACTGGATAATGTGATGAGCCAATACTTGTTTTCCTGAAGATAATTCTTTCAAGTCGTCATCTCCTTTTTTAAAGGCTGCGGCCAATTTTGTCATGACCATTTCTTCATCTGCTACACTAAAATCAGAAATACCATTGCCAGATACTAGCTTCATTTGAAGCTCACCGTTATGATAGACAAGAGGGAAATCAAGATCACTTTCTGCAGTTCCTGATACAAGAGTTTTTGCTTCGTTCAGAATATAGCGTACAGCTATTTTTAAATTGGAAGGAGTTTTAATTTGTTTGGGTGTTTTGATTACTACCATTCGTCATACGTCCTTATCGTTTTCACTTTTCGTTCCTGTAGACTCTGTTTTTCTGCGCTAGAAAGTTTGGCAGCTACCATCTCTTTCAACTCAGATAGATAGCCAATGACTTGCGCCACTTCCTCTGGCGTAACCCCTTGGTTTTCGTTAGCATGTTTAGCAATTTGGTTGATGTTCGTTCCCACTCGATTGATGGCGACTCGAAGGTCTTTCAATTCAGAAAAATCAATTTGCACCACCTTTCCTTGTACCAATTGATTCTTCGCATAGTATTGAAAAGATGGAACTCCCATTTGGGCCATCGCCGTTTTAATTTGACGATCTTCTTCTGGTGTTAGTCGTATCAATTTTTGTATATAGCGTTTCCTATTTTCTCGTTTCTGCATTATTCTTTCTCCTCTTTCTCTCAGAATTTCTGGCATTTTCTGGGCAGGCATCAGCCCCTGACTTCCTTGTGGCAAGCGTAGCAAATGGATATCCATTTGCGAAATTTAAAAAAATCAGAGAAGGAGAACCTTATAGTTTTCCTTCTTGATTTTCTCAGTTTTGGGGAAATCCCCAAGCCCCTTTTCTATATCTTTTGGAGTACAGCTTCTAACGTTTTATCGTAACCAACTGAAGATGTTTTTGAAAACAGATGATTGCTTATCACTATTTTCTACATTTTTTTCTTCCTGACCTTGTAACTTTTCAGCTAGGACAGAAAGTTGTTGAGTAGTTAGAGGCTGGAAAATAGACTGCCCCATTTGTATTTCAGTCAGTAAGATTTTTTCTATGAGTACAGCTTGAAATTCTTCATCTGTAATCATCTTGAGTAGCTCAATATTTTCTTCTTCCCACTCCAAAAGAGCAGGATCTCCTTCAGGTAGTTGAGACTGTTCTTCCTCTAGTTGCTCCAGAACTTTTTGGCGAGTCAAGTCTCTAGCGTTTGGTGATACTCCTACAACTCTGTCTCCATCCATGATTGGAATAAAGTCTGAAAGGATGATGATTAGTTGTTCTTCTTGTTCATTGGTCATGAGTGTTGTTCTCCTTGATGATGATTTGATTTTAATCTGACCTTGGGTTTATTTTGGGTGTTCCGTTCGGTCATTTCGAGAAACCCTTCTCTTTTTTTGATTGTGCATCTGCTTTCAACTCCTGCTTGTGTTCTTCGACAGCTTGCTTGCTCTGATTTTTAAACTTCTCCATTTTTTGTTCAAAACTGTGCTTCGTTTGTTTCTCCTGACTCAATCTTAATTGTTCCAATGCTTGATCCATCCGAACCATTAAACTTTTAGCTTCCTGTTGGACAATATCCAACTGTGCCTCTAAATCAGCAAGTGTCTCCTTATCTGCAGACCACCCAGATAGATAGTTAAAGGAATACTCTGACGTATCAATACCATAGTAGGAAGAAACAACATAAGCGACACTTTCAGCCTGAAGTTCAGCTGTGCTTCTAGTTAGATTTTCCTTCTGAGGATTGTCTGCATGATGCAACTCTGCATGAGCCATTTCATGTAAGAAAGTTTTAATAATTTGGGCCTTGTTCATATCATTACTACGCAAAACAATTTGATTTTCTGGGACAGAATAATATCCGTGCTTATTATTTTCCATCTCTTCAAATCGGACTGATACATCATTTTCTTTCGCAATAGCCATCAGAGCACGGTAAAGATTTGCATAGTCCAAATCAGTCAGCTGTTCTTTAACTTCTGCAGCTTTTGGCATCTCCTTTCCTTCTGTCTGACTAACATCAAATACTGGCGCTAAACCAAAGAATGTAACTGTTTCTGGTTTCCCATTTTTATCCAATATTGGTTGGTTATTCTCATCCTTTTTGATTTTCGTCATAGGTTTAAAAATACGTAAAGCCTTCTCACCTTTTTTTACATAGCGGCCAAAGTTTTCTTTCCACTGTTTGAAAGAAGCTACTTGGCTTGCTTCAGGATTTTGTGCAAGAATTAAGCGTAAGTTGCGATTAGAATAATTATTTAGATGGCTCATTTTCGTTAGATAGTCTTTGTACTTATCTGAATCCAGAAACTCCTTAATTCCTTCTTTAAGATGGCGACTTAATCCTGCCATATCTTTATTCTGAATAAAATCTGCAACTGCAAGACTACCAGTAGCTAAAACCACTTCTTCCGCTTGTAGCTCCTCCTCAACATTTGGTTTAGAAGCTGGTTTCGATCTAAAATCATACGGATTCGTTCCCTGAAGCAACTCCTCCTCATCAGAAACACCGTCAGCATCCGCATCACGTTTCAACTCCTGTTTGTTGTGGGCTTGTTCTTCTAGTTTGATTTCTTCAAACAAGCCATCTTTCAAAATGGTTTGCAACTCATTACCTCTATCCTTGACATAATCCTCATTGATAGATAGCTGTTCAATCCGGCCATCACGTTCACGGAATACGCCAAGAATAGGTGTTTTATCTACCATCTCCAGTTCCTTGGTAAGTTTTGTCCGAGACTTAAAAACTGATATTGGAATATAGTTTTCTTCCTCTAACTCTTTGAATAACAAGATAATATCTTTATCATCAGACTTTATAAGACTATCAAAACGTCCATCATATCGCCTAAGATCAGTTAAATCATCAAAATAGAAAGATGTACTTTCTGTTGCTACTGAAAGATCTGATAAGACCTTTAGTTTGTCAAAAGCTGCATCATTATTAGCCAATAAAATATTATCAAAATGCCCATTTCCTTCTGCAAAATCATGTAAAGTTTTCTCGGGTGTCTGCCCTAATGCAATTGGTTTAATTCCTGTTAGGTGCATGAAGTGCTTTTCTTCAAAATGAACTTGTACAGTCTTATCAGGGGTAACATAATAAATCTTTGAGTTGGCCAACTCATCCAAATAATACTGTGCTGCATTTTGCAAAGCTAGTCGACGGATTGGACGATTCAATTTAGTTAATTCATCTAAGGAAATAGAGTGATAGTAGCCATCGTTACTTGACTGAAACTCTTCATTTATGGTAAAATAAAGTAAATGAGAGGATGTCGTAGGACGACTGGTAACAGAGCGTTCAAAGGTGCCAGCTTTTGGTACGGGTGTGGGACTGCCTTCAGCTTCGGGCTGTAAAGACCCCAGACTACCACTGGTCCTCTCGTTTTTTTGTTGCTCAAAAATCATATCTAGCTCTTGAGATTTCTCAGGGGCTTTTTCTATGTACTCCAGTATTTGTGCATCTAAACGATCAATTTCTTTTCTGATAGACGTCGTACTATCCGCAAAATAAGCATCCCTTTCCAATCTAGTACGTTTTGCGAATAACTTGTCTAAATCAGTCGTTATAAATCGTGACATTTCTTTTTCAAATTGCCATGCCTGTAGTTCATGGTTAATGCCTAAATCTTCCCGAATTTTTTCTGCTAATTCATCTTCCCATTTTCTATGTAATTCCCAAACTAGCTCTAATGGATTATTAAAAGATTTTTCATTTTCTACCGATACAGCTGATGAATCAACTAATGACTGTTGATTCTGGGTTCTCAAGGCATCATTCCAGTCTGTCTTCTCCTGACTTTGCTCAGGGGCTTTTTCTATGTACTCCAGTATTTGTGCATCTAAACGATCAATTTCTTTTCTGATAGACGTCGTACTATCCGCAAAATAAGCATCCCTTTCCAATCTAGTACGTTTTGCGAATAACTTGTCTAAATCAGTCGTTATAAATCGTGACATTTCTTTTTCAAATTGCCATGCCTGTAGTTCATAGTTAATGCCTAAATCTTCCCGAATTTTTTCTGCTAATTCATCTCTCCATTTTCCATGTAATTCCCAAACTAGCTCTAATGGATTATTAAAGGATTTTTCATTTTCTACCGATACAGCTGATAAATCAACTGATGACTGTTGATTCTGGGTTCTCAAGGCATCATTCCAGTCTGTCTTCTCCTGACCTTCACGTTTTGGTGGTTTTGCATCGACAACTGGGATTTTCTTCTCCCGTAGTTTGGTGATAAAGTCTGTACCTGCTTCATGTACTTCCGACATAGTATGTTTCCTTTCTTTCTCTTGTTCGACAATCCTTGTATATTCTTGACGGACTTCTTCCCTTGTCAATTGTCTATCTGACACAAAGGCTTTTACATCATCTGCAGTTAGCTCTTGCGCTTTTCCAAGAGCTATTTCCTTCTCAAAAAAGCCCTGATAATGCCAGGACTTTTCATCTACTGTATAAACATGTGCTAACTCTTTAGGAGTGTTATTCCCTCCCTTCAGAAAGTCATTCCAATCTTCCTTCTCCTGGTCTCTCTGAAGGATAGGTGGAATCACAATCTGTACTGGAATCCCCTTTTCCTGCAGACTAGTTATAAAATTATGACCAGCCACATCATTATCTACAGCCAAAGTAATCATATCCTGATGCTGACCATCTTTAAAATAATTTGTTGTTCTAGCGACAGTTTCTAGTACTTTTCCAACATTCTGATCCACTTGATAGGATTTACCGTTCATCTCAGCATATAATTCCACAAACCTTCGACTAATGATACCATCTTTAAGCCCATCCATAGCTACTAAGCGGACATCCTGAAGCCTATCTTTATGAAGTTCATAGTAGCTCATGAGATCGATTGGAGCTTCCGCAAATACTAAACGTTTAGGATTCCCAATATCAATTGAAAAGCCTAGTTGTCCGTCTGAATTTCTCATAATTTGTTTTAAACGCCCACGTTCAGGATAGTGCTCTCGATTCTCTACTATTCCCTGAAGACTCGCTCCAGCTAAAAAGCCTGTGTTGTCCTTATACTTAAAGACGATCACAGGCTCAAAATAGTCTCCCTTTTTTCGAATTGCTTCCGCTATATTGCCTTGGCTAATAAAAAAGTTAATCGTATCATCTGAAAGGCCTCTCTGTGCCTTCAAATAGTTTCTAGAAGCACTGAAATCCTGACGCTCATATCTTTCCAAGTAATAGCTAAAAGGCTCTTTGGAAGCCGTCTGAGCTTCTACATCTACTGCTTTAAATTCTCCAGTTTCTAAAAAATGCATCGCTTCTTTGTAAGAAACTCCTTTTATGGATTGAACTAACTGAATGACATCTCCAAATTCAGTCCTTGAATTCCAGTGAAATTCATTTTTTCTTGCATCGATTACAAATGAATCGTGCTCTGTCCAGGTATAACTATAGCTTCCTGTACGCTTTAACTCCATGCCTAGTTGTTCTGCAACAGAAATAATAGATAATCTTTTGGCTTCTTCTTTGCTTAACACCATCTGTTGTCCCCCTACAATGAAAATTCTGGCTCTTCTTTTTCTGCTACTCTATCTTGTGTCTGTTCTCTCTCAAGTTCTTCTGCTTCTACAAAGTGTTTTAAATCAGGAATATGAAGTTGGGCTTGTTTTAGCTTATCATGAACCAACAAGTTCTCATCGATATAATAGATCGCTTCCTGGTGTCCGTTGAAACCTTTCTCTAAATCAATATTATCAAAGCGGATAACAGCCAACTCTGTCAAACTTCCCTTATACCAAGCTCCAATCTCACTTTCAAGATAAAACTGAACGGATTCTCTATCTTCCGTCTTTGTATCTCGCAAATAGGCCAGTTCCCAGCTTTCACCCTGAGAGTACCCAGTGACTTCTTGGACGATTAACTCCTGATTGTTCGTACTTAAAATCTGATTAATATCTCCTAAACGTGGTACTAGAATTTCCTGAGCTAGTGAGACGGCTTCTGTACGATAGTTGAAAAACTCATATTGTTCTCTATCTTCTACATAGTTCCTAACGAAATCTGAATAATGAGGGAAATATTCCTGAAAGCTAGGTGAAATCATCCCATAGATATAAGCTTGTTTTACTGTTTCAAACTGGGCTATTTGATAATATGAGGGGTCAAGCTTGCCCTCTTGATTCAACAGTTCCTTGATATTTTCTGGAAGTTGAATTGGTTCTGAATCTGGCCAAGTTTTCTTAGAATAGTTGATTACTTCTTCATAGAGAATCGTATCAATCTCTGGATTCTTCATTTCAAGCAAAGTATCTACAATTTGAGCATATTCTGAAAGATTGGAACGATAATCAGTAATCAAGCCATCTTTACGAACCTCCCACTCCTCAACCTGAGCATTTTCTGGAGTTCGTAGTAACAATACCTCCTCAGCTTCCAGATCAACTCCAATGACCTGATCGCCATTGGGTAGCTGATCCATCTCCAATTCCCGAATCCTAGCATCTAATTGATTATTAACCTGAAGCAAGTCTTGCTTCAAGTAAAATAATTCTTCTGCATTGGCTTGTAATTCCTCAAAATACTCTCTGGAGATTTTCACTGGTTGAACCAATAAATCTTTCTCTCGTTGCTCTCGAGGGTAAGAAAACAAGTAGGGAGCAACTTCTTTGAAGTCATGGTAATTCATCCATTTTATAGATTCAGTAACAATCATATTTTGGACATCGATGACATCTGTATGAGGAGTGATCCAGCCAGATAAAGCCAACTCTTTTACGGCTTCAGATAGGGGGTAAGAAGGGATATGTTCTAAAATCCCCTCAAAATAACCAATCCCTCGAGCAGTTTCTTCCTCAACTTCACGCTTCATTCGTTTAAATTGTTTTTGTGGTAATGTATTCATTCTATTTCGTTTCCTTTCTTTCCATTATCTGGACCGTAAAAGGTATCTACAATTCCTGCAGAGCGTAAAGCAGATTCCAATGCCGATCTCGCTAGCTCAGAAGCTGCAATACCTCTTACCTTCAATTCCCATAACTCTTCCTCTTTTTCCTTAATTAAATTATCCATCCAAGCATTGTCTTGCACAAGCTCATCTCGCCGTTGCTTGAGTTCTTCTAAATTCATACTTTATCCTTTCCATCAAAAAAACAGCTCTTCTTTAGAACTGTTTCATTACCTACTATTTTTATTTATTTAAAAGTCTTTGCCAGAACGATCGTTTTTGTAAATACTCTATCTTCTCTTCTGCTGCATTTTTCAGTTTACGTAAACGTTGCGATTTATTGGTTAGACGTTGATTTTCGGAGAGAATTTCTCCTTTTTCCTGCTTCAGTTTCTGATTAGCATATTCCAGTTTTTGATTCTCCTTTTCTAACTTCTTATAATACTCCTCCTCTTCGTGATACTTTCTCAGGCGTATTTTCACTTCCTCGATGTTTTTATCAAGTTGATCAACTTTTTCTGATTTTTCAATATAGGATAGCCTTAATCGCTCAATTTCTGTCAGGAGTTCCTGACACTGTTCCTCATAAGTTTTCAAAGTTTGGTACTTCCTTTCATTATCATCTAAAAAGACAAATGCTTCTATGTGGTATTTGTCAAAATTCCCATACAGTTTATAGTTTGTTTTCTGATAAACTTCCCTCACTCTAGCAGCAATACTTTTAACCTGTTCAGGTGAAGTAAATTCTTCAGGTACATAAATCTTAGTAGACTTAGGGAAATGAGCCTTGGCTTCAAACAAGGGAATACCTTCTTTAGCTAATTTTATCCGTTTAACAGGTTCTGGTCTTCTCGTTTTATAAAATTCAATACCTAGTTGACCATTTAAACGATAGTATTCAGAATAAGGATAAGTCTCATCAATATCAATCAAGAGCTTTAGAATAACAAAGTCTTCATCTTCAAATACTACCCGTTGCATCGGAGAAATAGCTTTAGGAAAAATATAAGCCGTATGATTGTCATATTCAATCTGAAATTTCTCAATAGTCTTGAAAGCCTCGATAAAAGCATTCAGCTCAGAGGAATACTCAAAGCTACTTTGTAACCCCTTTAACGGGCTTTCTTCACCTGGATAGTAACTAAAGTATGGTTGACCTACATAGCGACCATCTTTTTTCTGGCTACTTCTTGGATTAACCTTGAGATCCGTTTCCAAATCAAAAAGAGTCGCCTGTTCTTTCGGCGTCGTAATAATTTGTGCTCGCCCCTTTAAAGCTAGTGCTTGAAAGGCATTCACAATCTCTTCTTCTCCGGATTCTTTCCGCCATACTGCATAAAACTTTGAAACAGCCATATCATCCCTCCTTCAGCATTCTCCACTTATTATATCATAAAATACTAAGATATATTCTGCACTCTGGTTCTTAGTTACCATCAACTTAAGTTCATCTGAAGAAAAGATAGTCAACTTATAGAAAGTTGTATATCCAAAGATTCCTAACTCACTTTGAGAGGAACTTCCTCCACTTCCTCAATCCCGATATGAATAACATTTTCTTCCCCAACCTGGTCTTTCCACTCATCAATATCGCTTAGATATCGCTTATAACGATACCAATTGTCATCGTTTGGACCATTGCTTAGGAGATTGGCTCTTGGATGCGTATCCAGGTTAAATTTTTGATCTCGAAAAACATTTTGTTTGGATAGGAAGAGTAGGGCTTCTGTTGTTCCAATCGTAGCCACTTCATGCGGTGTCAACAGTTCTCGACCAATTTTGGAGTTCTGCTTAGAACTGCTGGCATTTCTTCCTCTGCTCTCACTATAATTCTGATCATTCAAAGTCTGCTTCCCTGATCGCTCAGATAAATACTTAAGCGTATCTAAGTCATTGGAGCCTAAATAAAGAATAGCACCACAGTTATTGATAATCGTCTTTGTATTTTCTTTACCGTACAATACTTCAATCTGACTTTGAGATTGCACCATCATCTTGATAGAAATCTCTCGTGAACGAATAACAGAGATAATTGGCGGTAAATTAGGAATCTTGCCAATCTGTCCAAACTCATCTGCCCACACCTGTAGATGCAATAAGTCTTCCCTGGTCTTTGTTGGATTCTCACCTAATATAACTGCATCTGCAGTTTTTATTAGCACATCAAAAATGGTACTAAAAAGCAGGGCAGATAAGAACTGATAAGCTGGATCCACTTCTGGAATATGGATAAAAACCGCTGTTTTCTCAATATTCCATTTTTCAATCTCAAGCGTATCCTTTTCAATAATCTTTCTCAGCTGTTCATGATCAAATACTGAGAAAGTTGTTGCAAAAATGGCATAAACAGAAGCTCGTGTCTGACCATCAAAGTTTTTATTAAATAGTTCCCACTGCCTACAGGCATAATTCCCTGGACTCCTTCTCTCCAAGTCTTCAAACATCAATTCAACTGGACTCTCCGCCTCTGGATGATTCCGTCTCAATTCTCGAATCATATCTGTAACCTGCCCTAAATGAGGCAGATAGTGATCGAGCTGACCATCAAAATAAAGATAGCCAATTAGAGAACACATCAAGAGTTTATTGGCTGCAGGCCAAAAAGGATCACTTTCATGACCATTTCTGTTGAGAGACTCTGTAATTGCCTCTGCCACTCGGTCTATATCCATTTCATTATGAATATATCTAAAAACGTTGAAACCATCTGAATTCAGGAAAGTAATCAAATCAAAAATCTTCATCTTATAGCCTTTTTCTACAAGTGATTTCCCTGTTTCATGAATCAAAATCCCTTTAGTATCTGTCGTCACAAAACTAGAGTTAGCTTGTAATATATTCGGTTTTACAGCACTACGTGTCTTTGAATCCCCTGTACCTCCATACACCAGAATATTTTTATTAATCTGATTTTCAAAGCTCAAGCGGTTATTAAACAGTCCCATCTGGCTATTTTGAGTGAAGATCATATTCTTTTCAGGTTCTTCGTCTCGGAATCTCATCAACTCTTCTCTTGTCGCAAAACGAGCTGATCCATGTTCCTCCCCATACCTGTACGTACCTGTATCCGTTACTCTCAAATACAGTAGAAAAGCAATCAAAAATCCACCCATACCAATTAATAAAGAAGCTGGTGTGAATTGAAAATCAAACCAAGATTTATCACTCAGATGGTCGCTCATCCAGTTAAGCTTTCCAAGTCCAAATACATCCGTTACTGAATCGGTATCTGGTGCTAACAGCCACAGTTTAAAGAGCCAATGAAAGAGATAGAATAGACCAATGCCTAACAACAAATACGGTCTAAGTCTCCGTTTCTTCTTTTCTGTAATCACTTCATTCTTCCTCCAATCTGTGGTTCGATATTTTCTGGAAGAACAAACTCCTTCGTATGAATGTTCACCTGGAAGGAAGAAATTTTCTCTTGTTCCACTGCTTTGAAATGTTGCAATTTCTCTTCAAAAGAAGTTGTTTTCCCATTTTTAAGATTTCGCTCATTGAATCCTTTAGGATCTCTTGTGATGCCTTCTAGGACATCCTTAAAGGCTTGTTCAACAACACCTTTATCTTTTGCATTAAAAGCAAGTGTTGTCTTTCCATCTGGATGAGTATAAAAAGAAAAGCCAATCCCGTATTGGCCCAGTTCTTTTCGAACTGCCTCGAGATTGACTTCATTATGTAGTAATTGCTGGACTTCTTTAGCATCTGCTGTTGCCATGAATTCATTCCAGTCCGACTCACCAGTAAAGACTACATTCTCCCCTCTGGCTTGATACATTTCAACTGCTTTAGAGCTCACCAGAAAGAGGCCTTTTAAGATGATTTCTCCTGTCACAAGAGTTGCCCGTCCTAATTGGGCTACCACTTGTTCTTGTTCCATTTTAGATCACCTCTTCAATTTTGAAATAAAGATCCTTCAATTGAATAACTTGAGAGTCTTTCGCAAGAATCTGTTGTTTCAACTCATCGATCCTATTTTGGCACTGAGCAATTTCCTCATTGGCTTCCTTGATAAAATCTTCGTTAGATTTGATTTTATTTTTAATAGATTGCTTATAAGTAACCGTCTGAGCCTCAAAGCTATCAATAACCTCTGAAGGTAACTCTACTGTCGTCGCATGAGAAAGAGAGAAGGAAGGCTCAGCATTTTGATAAGGAATCGTTTTATTCTCTTTCTGACTAAATGTTGCAACAACTGGTGCTACTCCTTCTGTAGCTGCATCTTGTGAAGGTTCTACTTGTTCTTCCTCTTTTTCGTCCAATCTACTAAAATGATCTGTAGTACATTCACTAGAAGAATAGGTAACTTTATCTTCTCCAACCTCATCTTTAGGCTTCTGAGAAACTAGCTCAGCAATTCTTTGACGAGCCTTATTCGCCTCTTCCTTTACCGTTAGATCTTCTAGTTCAGGATTTGCTTCTGGTTGGAATTCTGGTTGGGGTTGAGGTTCTGGTATGCCTTGCGAGGCCTTCTTTTCTTTATGTTTTGCTAAAAAATGAAGCAAACCTTTCTTTTTCTTTCCAGCACTCATACCAAAATTTTCCAACAACTGATCAATGATGCCAACAAAAGGTATTTCAAGACTTTCTTCTTGTAAGATTTCACCTTCAGAATTGAGAGAATAAAGCCGATAGATTCCGTTTATTTTATTACTCTTCATTCGCTCATTGATGATTTCTAGCCTTGATAACAAGTCATCTCGATGCTCAAATGTTTCCTCTTGATTAGTCAGTTGATTGATAATTTTATACATGATTCACTCCTTGGTTACTTGATTGTGCTGGAAGAATGAGTTCCTTCATTTCCTGGTAGGATAAGCCACTTTCTTCTGATAGTGCCACAAAAAGCTGTGCTTCCAAATCTTTTTCTTGATTTATGTAATTCTTGATTTTTTTATCTGCTTCTTCTTTTTGTCGTTGCGCTTTTTCCTTATCTTTTCTCACTTTCTCAAGCTTACCTTCAAGTTGTTCTATTTTTTTATTCATTCAATTCTCCTTATTGGTTACTACTAGTTGTGGTTGTTGGTTCAGAAGATGTAGGTGTTGCCGTTGATGTAGAGGAAACTGGAGTCGAGCTTGAACTACTAGTATCTGTATAGGTGCCTATACTTTGCCCTCTCGCTTCAGTCAAGACAATAGGCTCTATTTTATTGATCAATAGTTTCCCTGCTTTTTCTACATAGGTCAACCGAATTGTAGCTTTAGTGCTACCAGTTAGCCCCTTAGAAGCTCTATTATCTTTCTCTGTTAGGGTGGTACTAGTATATTGAACCTGAGCTAATGCAATTTTATGTTGTTTATCAATGTAGATAGAGCCTGATTCAAAAGCTTGATCAACCACATACCCCTTATAGGTCTGGTTGACTGGTTTTTGTTCTTCTTGAACAGTTTCCTGATACATAGAATCAGTCATAAAAGGCTTATAGCGTGGGCGATTCTCTTCTAAATCCTTCTTGGTATAGTAAGCAATTAGAAAGTCCTCGACCTGCTGTTCAGTAAGAGATAGTTGTTCCTGTTGTTTCTCTTCTGGTTTCTCCTTTGCCTCTTCCTGAACTTGACTATTCTGTCTCAAATTCTGCTGTACTCGGGCAATAGAATAGCCTAGGACAATACATAAAATAGCAGCGACTCCCATAAGGAATCCCTTTACCATTTTGATTAACTTTTGATTATACATTCTTTTCCTTTCTTATTTAGGGGTAACAAAGTATATGCCTGATTGTGGTGTCAAGGTTCGCCAAGTCGATAGGTATAAACCACCAAAGTTCATTTCTGACATTAAGAAGCTACCATCACTATTAACGTACTCACAGAATCCCACGTGACCATAAATTGGTGATGCTCCAGCTACACCATTCATGAATACAACTGCAGAACCTGGTTTAGGAGTCGTTGAAATGTCATATCCTTGAGCTTGACCGCTATCAACCCATTGATTGGCATTTCCTAAATACGGATAAATTCCTATTCCAATCTGAGCAAAACGGTTATAGACATACCAAGTACAATTTCCTAGTGCATAGGCATTACCTGGATAACCTTGACCCTCTAGAATTGCTTGATCGGTAGGTAGACCATAAGGTAGCTTATCTTTATATTCTGATGGAACTTGCTTGCTAGAAACACCTGTCGAACCTCCTCCTTTATTTTTTAAGAAATTCAACCATTGACGGGCTGCAGATTGCCGTTCTAAAAGCTTATTTCCTGGGACTCCTAACCAAGCATTCAAGAAGTCCTCCGCAAGAGTTTCTACGGAACCAGTTGAGGTTACAATTCTTCTGAATGCTACACGTCTAGTTGGATCATCTTCCTCCAGAAGAAATTTTGTTTGAACTTCTGCAGACCAAATATCTCCATTCACAGATTTTGCAAAATTCCACAATGCAAGAGCACGAGGGCCAGTAAATTGACCAATCCCAATTCCGATATAGTGTAAACCATTGACCAGGTACTCTTTTTTATTTAAACGTAGATTTGGATACATAGCTTGGAAAGCATCCCAGTTACCAACTAGATTTTCTGCAGTTGGCTCTTTAGCAATTTTATCAAACTGATTATTGGTTAGATAGTCTGTTTCATAGCGTTTAAAAGTTATGGAACTCTCAATATCAAATCCTCCCAAAACAGCTGCAATTCCTTCATCTGTTGCTTCTGGTATATTTTTTTTGATTGCATCCGCAAAAGCTCTCGCACGTTTTCCTTTCTCTCCAGATGTTTCAATATTACTGACAACAGACGTTGCTTGGGTATATTCTACACGCTGGAAGTAAAAACCGACATTGACATAAGTCCAACTCTTTTTAACATTACCATCTTTGTCTTTCTTATTTGATCGATCAGGTTCTAGTTTTTGATAATAGACTGTTTGATTTCCTTCAGCAGCCACCTTTCCGATAATATCCCCAGACTTAACATGGTCTCCTGTTTTATAACGAATCGTATCTACGTTCTTATACAGAAACTTGGAATTCTCATCACTGATTTCTAGATCATTACCATTTACTTCGACTTTCCCATCTAAAACGGCTAATAGAGTCTGACCACCTGAGACCTGCAGAACAGAACCATTAAAAATTTCCGTCCTAGTTTTATACCCAAACCGCTCAATAATTTGAAGTGGAGTTTGCGATTCAGGCTGATCATCCGTATAAAATGGATTATCTAATTCTTGAAGCAACATATATTTTCCACTATCTCGAGCAATTTCTAAGAGTTGTTTATACTCCTCTAACTCGTCCTTATCAAGCTTATAGAGATTATTTTTGGTATAAAGTTCTTCCATCGTTTTAAGATTGTCTTTATCCCCATTCAAATTCTTCCATAAGGTATCTAAGTAAAGTTTCCCACGATTCTGTTGTGAAAAATATTTATTCCCGTCTATACGAAGCTTATCTGAAATATCATCATACTTATAATTCAAGTACAAAAGCGGATCGTCAATTTTTGTCCAATAATCTACCTTGTCATTCGATTTTTCACGATCTAATTTTGAAAGATACAACCAGGTATCATTCATATCAAATTCATCTTGACGGGTAATTCCTGAACTACCGATGCCAAGTATAGCCAGAAACAAAAGCAGACCAAAAGCAATCAGATAAGCCTTTAAGCTAAATGGATTTTTGATAATAGCTTGAAGCGGTTTAGAACCTACACGGTAGAACTTCCTAGCCTTCTTGGCAGCTTTCCCAGTTTTAGAAGCGGCCAAACGTTTCTTATAGTCCTGGATACGACGTGATAGCCGGCCTTCCCAGGAAAACTCTCTTGGAGTTCGGGTGAAACCTCTCCCCTTAGCCTTATTGTAGACTCTATTTCCTAGACTATAGCTCGATTTAACCATTCCTTGGCCAAGTTTACCGCTATACTTCCCAATCGTTTTGATCCGTTTCCCTTGAATCTGAATATCCTGATACCGATATTTAGCTCGTGCTAAATCTGATAGCGTATCATCCTGATGCGCTGCAGAACTAGCTTGTTGACTCGCAGAACGTTCTAAAGCCTGTTTAGTAGCACGATAAAACTTCTTCTTACGTGAACCACCGTTAGCCTCTTGAGCAACTTTGAAGACTTTTTTAGAAACTCTCTTCTCTAGTTTTGCCTTATCCAGTTCTTTCTTGAGTGACGCTAACTTTTTAGCACCTTCTGGAGTTAATGATTTTCCTTGTTTCTGTAAACTTTTATATGCCTTTTTTAGAGATTTTACCTTGGTCTTTGAAGCTCTAAATTGTTTACGACTCTTCTTCACTATATGGCGCTTAGAACGTGTTTGTTCTTTTAGCTCCTTCATTTGCTTAGCACTCTCTTGTTGAACAGTTCGGTAATTATTCCGAACCGTCTCCAGCTTTTGATCTAACTTATGACCGATTGTGTTTGGTCTGCCTTTCTCCTGATCCATAGTGAGACTCCTAAGCGTCTGTTGCGACTAAGTTATACAACTTAGTATTATTTGGTATTGGATTTTCAAAAGGCACCACAACTGGCCCTGCTACAATTAAGCCTGTACCTTTAGCTTTTGGTTTGGCTAAGTAGCGAATCTGTTTATCAGTCAGATTGACAATCTCTTTTAGGATAGCCAAATCCTGGGGTTTTTGTTTGAGTAAAATCATAAACTCACTATTTGAGAGCAATTTCCGACCTTCTTCAACAGCGGCTAGCGTTTCTACGTTCTGGGTAATTCCTGTTGGAATCGCACCGTATTTCCGAATCCGTGAATACAACGTAGTAAAGAAGTCTGCTTGAGCCTTATTTTTAAATAGAATCTGCATCTCATCAAAGTAAACCCATGTAGTACATTTCCCTTGATTCTCTACAATTTGATTCCAGATATAATCCTGAATAACCATTAAAGCAAACGGCTTCAACTTATGAGACAACTTCTTCAGATTAAAGATAACAAAGCGATGATTGAGATCCACGTTGGTATTGTGAGCAAAAATATCTTGAGAACCAGTTGTATAGGTTTCTACCGCCAAAGCTAAATCTTGAGCTTCTGGCTCTGGTTGTTCCTTCAATACTTGGTGCCACTCTTTTAATGTTGGGGTAAAATTCTCCGTCAAATAGCGCTCATAAGTCACACCTGTCACTCGGTCAATAATCCCAATCTGGGCATCTGTCACCTCAGATAGAATCGATTCAAACAATCCCATTAACAAGTTTGCCTTATCTCCAATCGGATCGTCATCCTCATCATCCAAACGATCCAAGTCTGGTAAATCTAAAAGATTGATATGTGTTTTAGAACCAATCGAAATATCCACCATCTGAGCACCGAAAGCACGGCCAATATCAGAATATTCATCTTCGGGATCCACGATGATAACTCGGTCTTCTGGATATTTCAGTAAAGTCGGAATGACCTCTCCACCCTTAATCGTAGTAGATTTACCAGAACCAGAGGAACCAAGTACAACCCCTGAACCCGTGTTCAAATCACGTTTTCGATCCAGTGTAATGATATTGTTTGATAACTGATTTTGACCATAGTAGCGAGCGAGTGAGCTTTCAGACTTCAAGTCCACGTTGGTAAAAGGAACTTGCGTAGCAATATTAGCTGTCGTCATCTTTCTCATGAAATTCTTCTTCACATTCAAGAAGCATTCTCCAATAGGGAGAATCGTATTCAAAGCCTCTTCCTGGTAATAATAAAGATCTTCAAACTCTACCCCTAATTTACGACCAGCACGCTTAATCTTTTGTTCATTACGTTGTAGTTCCTCTTGGTTCTCTGCCTTAAAATACACTGCAATCAAACCAGAGAAGATTTTCTGATCATACTCAGTAATCTCATCTCGCCACTTCTTGGTAGCTTCTGAGATTTCTTGGTCACGACCAGCAACCACTGCATCATCAAAGATACCAGATTGAGCGGCCTTCCGTTTAGAACGTAATTTCCCAATTTCAGCATCTGTTTCTGCATCGTCAATCTTCTCTAAGATTTCAACGTTCTCATAGGGTTCTGCATGGATAGTAATAGCCAGCTCCAGCCCCAGTGTCGTCAAATCTCGAATAAGCCGATCAGACATCCAGTTAGGATAGCGGTGGGCATAGAGTACCTTGACCCAGCTATCATCTATAATCATGCGTTTCTCTTGAAATTCAATCCTGTTTGGCGCAATAAATGATTTAGTAGATAAACCTGTCAAAGCAATTTCTTTGTAATCAAAATTGACATATGGGTTACCTCGTAGTAGCTCAGAAAAGACTTTTAGACGATCCAAACCATTCATATCCCTAAATGTAATATCAGCCTCCTGAAATTGAGTTCCTAGGGAAACTCCTATATCTTGTAGTAACAACTGAGCCTGTTTTCGATCATCAGCGTTCGTTGAAATGGTCACATACTTATGTACCTCGAAGTTGTTAGCATGTGTCGTAAATCGGTCCTTGATCATCTCGTTCAACTCCTCTCGATAGTCATCGTAGCCATCGTTTGTTTCTTCAAACAAGATATTCTGCAAGGAGTTATCCGATACTCGACGATTAATGACTAGGAGCTGGTAGTTACTACCCTCATCCAGTGAATTAAGAGCATCCATCGTTGTATCGATGATGCTCTCTTTTTCATCTTGTTGAGCAGTTGAGTAAGAAGCATCCCCCAGTATAAAACTACGAGAGTACTTCTCACGTGCAATGTGCATTAATCCATCTTCATGGAGCAGCGTATAATTGATGGTGTTTTGCGTTGTAGGTTTCATCTGGCGACGCAAGCGCTCAATTCTTTTCTTTTCTGCTTTTTCTAGTTTTTCTCTTTTGCTTTTGAATAAACTCATCTTTCGTATACATTCCTACCTTTCCAAATTCTGTCTCATAGGTTCGTTGTTGGATTCGGAAAAAGAAATTGATTTTTTCTTTAATCCGCATTCGCTTAGTCATTCCCGTACCGTACATTCCTCCAGGAACGACAAATAGAGCATCCCAAAGATAGATGTACCAATCAGGTAGACCAAAGAAGTAAATAGCAATTGTCCCTGAGACAGCTATTATCAAACACAGGTATAAAACAAACATTCTAGTAGTTAGGCCAAATAGAATTGGCTTGTCCTCATTTTCAAATTCTCTTAAAAATTCTGATCCAATTTTTTTCAATTAGTTTCCTTTCCATCAAAAAAACAGTCCCTCTAGAACTGTTAGTGTTATGTCATTTATTTATCACGTTCCTTTGCAAGCATAGCTATAGGAATCTCATCAAGCGAAATTCTTCCATCTGTGATAGAAAAACCAAATTTTTGGTACAAATGATCTCGACGTTGATGATTTACCTTGTCTACTTCGTCTACAAAAGACAACTTTCCAACAATTTTAGTCTTTACTCCAAATAATTGACTAATATGAAGAAGAGATTCCCTTAATAATAGACTGCCATATCCTCTATTAGGATCTCTTATAAGAAAATCCCTTATTACCAATTGTTTAAATAATCCATCATGATTACCATAGAGGGCTTGAAGTTGTAACTGATGAGCATATTTAGTCTTTCCTTGACCATCATCCAAGCTAAAATAAAGCATCTCAACCTGTTTTTTATAATTTAAGTTATAGCGCACCGTGATAATAATACGTCTATTCTGAATAGTCTTACTAAAAAGAATCATTCTTTCACTATAATTCGATTCTTCAATTCTTGGCAAATCTCTATTAAGAATGCTTAATTGTTTCTTTAACAATTTGATTTCATTCTCATAACCCCTCAGTATCGAATAGGTTTCTGTTAGCCGCTTTTTGTTCCTGAAAATAGCGTTCAAAGTTTTCATCTCCTTTGAAGACCATTTTACCACGAGCCATATATTTAATCCACTGTTCCAAACGGTAAACATACTCTGTTTGACTTATACTATCGGCTATAACACAGTGCTTTATATCTTCCTGAAGAAGGGTAAGAATTCTCATGCCATAAAAAGCATCTTTCTTAGCTTCTGCGTAGCGCCAAGCATAAATATATAGTTCATCACCGTAACTACTCATCCGAACAGCACGAGGGATTTCATCTATCTTAACCCTACCATCCAGTATCCACTCCAATAAAGGCTCCGATAATAATTCATGTTCATAGGCAAACCAAGAAAGACGTGTTATTTCTTGTTCAAGAGAAGTTATTTTATCCTTCAACTCTCTTGTCCCATATTGATTTTGTAAATCATTAAATTGTTTATTTCCTATCTCCTTTAACGTTTCCATTGATAGTCACCTCTTTCTATAGAAAACATCCACACGATTCTCTAAACATAGGTAACACCGATTAATTCTAATTTCTCTATACATGGATTATACTCCTAAAAGTTGTTTGGCTTTTCGACTAGTTCCAACAAGTGTAAAGATGTATATTACACCTTTAGCAATTGACGCAAAGGCTGTCCCCCAACTTCCGCTAGTTCCTGCAGCAACTTTTAACATATCTGTAGTGACTAAACCATTATATACAACAGATACTACAATTAGAATAACTCCGATAAAGGCTGAAGCTGCAAAATATTTCAGGAAGTTAATCGTGACAGTTCGTAAAGAATCCATCATAAAGAAAGCTACCAATAATGGAGCTAAAGCCTTAAGCATATACAAGTCTAAATACCTTAGGAAGATAATAATTCCAAGTATTATATTAGCTATGAATTCAGTTAGTCCACCGACTAGACCAAAAATACTTTTTTCAAACCAACCTTTGACAGCACCTTGCGCATATTGATATTTATCAAGTTGTGAAGGTACTACATGAGCAATTACTTTCACAATAATATTAAGCAATTCCAGAATGGCATCACAAATTTGAGATGAGGCAGAAATCATGATGAAGGCAAATAAATACTTCATCAAGGCCTCTAACCAAATCTTCTGTGTTAACGCTCCCCCTCTCGACTTGACCATTTGTGACCACGATGCCATTTCAAACCAGAAAAAAAGACCTAAAAGGATATACCCAATAGGTCGAACTGCATCAGCCATTATGTTTACAGCTTGGTTTGTCGCAGAGCTGTAACTAGAAAGAGAGCTTGTCAGCTCTCTAATATCTAAATTCATAGGCTACTCCTAAAATTTTAGCTGGGATAATGCTGCAACGATTGCGGCCGCAATCCCCGCAGAAGCTACGGTTAGATATGCACCATTAGTCATAGAATCAGACCCATCATCTTGTCTTTGCTTATCTTTGTTCTTTCTTCCTTGAATAAAATCTACCGCACCATTCCAGATCCAGATAAGACCTGTGATTGTTCCAACTACACCGAGACCAGTAATAATTTTTGTAATAATTTCCATTTTGTTTTATCTCTTTTAATTTCTTTTTTTATAACAAAAGGCACTGCAGAAATTTCTACAGTGCCAAACACAATACTATTTTTACAATTCATCAAATTCTTCACGATAAATCGTCCGAACGGTAGCTACTAGAATACTGAGACCAATCATAATCGGAATCTCAATATGTGGATAGGGAAGGAAATTAGTTCCACCTGCAGGTATTGGAAATTCATGAACTGCGCCATCAATCCAAGCACGTTGAACAAAACCCATAACATGAATTCCGTACCATCGGAAAAAAGCATCTCCTACCGAAGGAGTAATCCAGTGTAAGATATCAATCAAAAGCCAAAAAGGCAAAAACAGAACTAATCCAACACAACATTTAGATACAATCCAAAGTATGACAACTCCAAACGCTGATTTTACAACATTAATACACCAAAGAATGATATAAAAGGGAGCTGTAAAAATCCTAATGATAGCTACCCATAACCAGGAAAAATCACTTCCAAATTTCATAATCCTACTCCTCCACGATTTACCGTTATTATACCATAAAAATAGCTTATTTCAAAGGCTCTTAGAGTATTCTAAGCCTCTTTTTTCTTACGCTTGCTGTAGAGCAAGCCCGTAGCAACACTTCCCATTGCTAGAGCAGCCAATAGTAAATCTGCAGAATCCTTCTCCCCTGTTGAAGGCAAGCTTCGTTCTGGTTGTTGCGGATGTTCTTCAGGAGTTTTTGGCTCTTCTGGAGTATGAGTCACAACCGTATTGGAAACAACTTCCACACCATTAACTGTATGATAGTAAGTATTTTCTACTGTTCCTGACTGAATACGTGTCATTTGTAGATATACTTCTGCTTGAAACTCTGATATCTCTAAAATTGATTTCAAGAAAGTATCATCAAAGCTAATATCTACTTTACCTTTAGCCTTATCTACTACTTGACTTGTGAACTTAGTTAATTCATCACCAGCTTTGAATTTTTGGCTATCACTTGTTTCAAAATCTACAGCCGCAAACACTTGATAGACACTCTGATAATCATCATGTGTTTCATCGTAGTCATCGCTAAATTTATACTCAAATAGCTGTTCTGAGCGATCTTTTGGCACTAGCGAACCAACTAATTTGTAATTAAATGTTTGATTCAGTTTGACCTCTTTTCCATCCAAGCTTTCTTTGCTTAGATGGTCAATCACCACATCTTTCTTCGGTTCAATCTTCGGAACATTATTGACTACTGTTTCAGTCACATAGGCCATACCAAAATCAATTTGGTAGGCTGTATTCTCATACTGACCACCTGTCTGACCCAATTCCTTCTTAACAGTCATTGGATTAGTAATCGTCAGAACTTCTCCAGTTTGAACGTAGGTCTTGTAGAATTCCTCTGGATTCTCCGCCTCAAATACTTGAATCGCACCTTTGGGGATAAATCCTTGTTCTTTCAAAGATTCTTGAACTCCTACTGGAGCTTTGTCTAGACTTTCATATATAGTAGCTCTCAACCCCTTAACTACTTTACCTTTAGAATCAGTCACTTGAACACCATCTTGATTAATCGTAACTGCTTCTTCTGGATAATCATCAACGATGTAGAAGCCTTTGCCGATACGTTCTTTATCTACTTCAATGCCCTTGTATTGGCTATAATCTGCAGTCACCTTGTAGTAGTTGACAGAGCCTGCCAATACCTGTTTCCCATCGATGTTCACACCTTCCTTGTTAAGATTCTTTTTGGTTGGTTTAACAGTAGAAACATTATTTACAACTGTATCAGTTTGATAGCCATTACCGAAATCAACTTGGTAAGCCGTATTCTCAAATGATTTTCCTGTATTTCGCAATTCTTCCTTAGTTACCATTGGATCAATAATTGTAACAGATTTTCCTGCTTTGATATATTGGTTAAAATAGGCTTCTGGATCATCCACTAAAAATACTTGGAAAGCTCCCTTAGGCTTAATTTCAGAACTTTCTAGAAAAGCTTTAACCTTATCATTATCAACAGATTCAATAGAATCGTACTGATACACTGAAATACCAGAAACTTCTTTTCCTTCGCTATCAATATAACGAATATCTGATTTATTAATAGTCACTGCCTCTTCTGGATAATCATCAATCGCACCAAAGCCTTTTAGAATAGCAGATGGAGCTGCCTTTATCCCTTTATACTGATCATAATCCAAGGTTATATGGTAGTAATTCGTTGAACCAGCTAGAACTGTTTTGCCATCAATAATAACACCATCCTTATTATGATTGTGTTTGAGAGGTTTGATCAAGTTGTTATTCGGATTGTCTGGATCATTCGGTTTACCTGGGGTTGTTACCTTAACAATATTTGAATAAGACTCAAACTCATTGTTCAAGTTCAAATGGAAGTTGTTCTTATAGGTTGCACCATCATTTGTTACTGTACCGAAAACCTTAAGAACTGGGGGTTTATAGGCTTTACTCAAATCAGTATTTACTTTAGCTAAACCTTCAGCTTTAAGTGAACCTTTCAACTGATGCTTATCTTTATCGTAAGTTACAGTAAAGTCTTGGTTTTGAGCTACCGTTTTTGCTAAATCTAAACGATACCCTTGAGGTAAGTTGTCTGTTAGTTCGTAAATTGTAGTTTCTTCTCTGTTTGCCGCTAAAGATTTAGTTTTTAACTCCCAAACAACTTCTGATAACTTAGGTACTGAAGAATTATTTACATTTGTACCTGCAGAGTTCTTAACTAACTTTTCTATAGTAGGCGTAGTTCTCAAGCGAGTGTAAGTAACTTTAACTTCTCTTGATGCGACCTCATTTGGAACAGGCTTTAAGTCTGCTGTAGGAGGTGTCAATGGTGTCAATGCATTAATTGATGTAGCACTACCCCATAAGAGGAACTGATAGCCTGACCCATACAAATCGTAGTCTGAAGGTATAGGCTTACCCAATCTTCTATTTTCTTCGTGGATATACTCCTTGTATCGAGCAGCTGCGGCTGCACTATAAGGATTTAACCCCCAATCACCATTTTCTAGGTAAGTCAAATGGTGAGTATACCCCTTACCAATGCTGATAATAGTTCCTACAGGAGTGTCTTTTTCTTCTAATGCGTTTTCATAAACAGTATCTCCTTTATGCCAACGACCAAGACCACTATCATCATCGTTAGACCAAGTGCCACCACTATTCTTCACACCCATCCAAAACTTTTCACCACGAACAGTTTTCTCAACCACTTGTGAAGTAGGTGCATTAACTACAACACCTAAATTGTTTGGATCATCATAAGTGTAACGAACAGATTGTTTGTAGTCCAAATCTGCAAAGATGTTAGATACCCCTAGTTTGATAGGTTTCTTTGATACCTCATCAAAGAAATCTATATCCCATTCTACGTTTAGAGTATTCCCCATTGAGAATCCAATAGGAGAAACGGGTCCAGCTTCACCGTTTTTATACCACCAAATCCAAGAACGTGAGGGACTATAATCAAAATCAAATTCTTTGGTTGGGGTTTTTCTTACCGTAAAAGTAGCGGAAATTTTCTTACCTGTAAGGGTTTCACCAATATTATGAAGAGTGAATTTGTTTCCTTGCTCAAAGCCTTTGACGAAAGCTCCACCATATTTAGGAACATCGGAAGTGTATTTTTCTCTAAACTCTACAAAACCTTGATCTAAAGTTAAAGTCGTAGCACTTGTAGCTCCCAGTGAACCTTTAGGTAACTCTAGGTCTTTGTCTACATCAAACAAAGCAGTCAATTTAGAGTAATAGCCTAATGAACCTCTTTTAGACTCATCAAACTCACCAACAACTTTAACTCCACCACCTTGACCTCTAACAGTTTGCTTGTTGTATTCCTCCAACTGACGGTTGTACTCTGCTAAATCTTTATCATACTGAGCTTTGGCTTTGTTATAAGAGTCTTGCTTCTCCTTATTTTCGGTAGTAATCGTTTTGATTTCTTCTTTACGATTAGCTACCTCCTCTCTGTACTTCTTAGACTCATCTACAACAGTGCTGGCTTGTTTGTCATAGTTAGACTCAATTTCAGCAGTTTTCTTAGCTAACTCATCAGAATTAGTCACCAAACCACCATCAACTTCAGTTTCTTTTACAATTAAACCTGCTTCTTTAGCAGCCGATACCGCAGATTCTACTTTTTCTCTACCCACAGTAACTTCAACAGAACCTATTGATTTTTCTGCACTACCTTGGTCTTTTGTAGAATCCACTGTTGGGGAGTCTTGTAAACTTTTCGCATTTGTAGCTGGATTTGGATTTACTCGTTCATCTGCTCCAACTGGACTAGTCAACAAGCCTAATGCAGCTAAACCAAGAATCACTCCACACGTTCCCCATCGTCGTGTTTTTCGGATAGAGCCGTAAGCTCGTGTCTCATTATTAAATTTCATTTTTTCTCCTTAATTTTTAATATAGTATTTAATACTATTCACTTTCGACATAATTTGAAGGAGCTCTCGCCCTAAAATGTATAATTTCCATTTCTTTCTCCAATCAAAAAGTCACCAAGAAACCTTGATGACTTTAATAAATTTAATTTTCCTTAGATCCTCGTTTAATTTTCAACAAACTTAAAAGTGAAATAGTTACCATTCCCAAGAACCAAAGACTGGATGATTTTTCTCCCGTCTTAGGTAATTCGTATCTTGCAACAGGTGCTTGATAGACTGGATTTTTGACTTTTGCAACTTGCTTCTTAACTTGATCTTGCACATACTTTACAATCTTACCATTTTGAATCACTGGAACTGGATGTCCTCCAGCTCGCTCAATACTTGCCTTCTGAGCCTCTAACTCTTTTTTATGCTTAATTTCTTGTTGTGCTTCAAGATAATCGCGATAAGCCGACAACAGCTCTGTATGAGCCTCTAATACCTTTCTTTGTTCTGCTTTTGCAGTTTCTAGTTTTGCTAGTGCTAACTCAAGAACAGATTTCTTTTCTTTCAAAACTTCTTGAGCAGCTTCAAGATTCACTTTTGCCTTTTCTAAGAGCTGAGGGGCATTCTTCAAAACTTCCACTCGCTCTTTTGATGCTTTCAGGGCTTCCGTTGATGCTGAAAGTAAGGCTTGGCGATTGAGGATTAGTTCTTTAATTCGAGTAAGTTCACTTTGTTTAGCAATCAAAGCCTCTTTCTCAGCAGTCAAAGCTTCATTCAGTGATTTCCATTCAGTTTGTTTTTCAGCTAGTTTATCCTTAGCTAACGCATGTACTTCACGTTTGTTTTGCACATCCGCATTCAACTGTTCCAAAGCCTCTTGCGCTTGTTTATTTTCTAAACCAGCTTTTTCAAGGTTTGCTTCTGCCTGCTTCAACTTAGCTTCTGCTTCAGGAGTTTTTAAAGTAATATTCTGAATATCATTACGGTTAGTCACTGCATTTTGCGCCGTAACTTCTGCTTGACTATATTCTGTCTGTGCTTGTTCTTTTCTAGCTTGAGCATCCTTATGATTCGTTTTCGCAGTATCATAAGTATCCTGAGCCTGTGCCACAGAATTTCTAGCTACTTGAATTCTTTCCTGAAGACTAGCTAGATTGTTCTTAGTATCAACTTTAACTTCTTCATGGAAACCATTTTTCAGCAAATCAATTGTTTTAGAATCTGTTCCAACATAGTGCATCGCAATCAAACCAAGATCTGTCTTTCTGGTTGCTACACCGATATACTGTAGCGTGACTGACTTACGATCAAGTCCTGCAAAATTTAAAGCATGGCCCCAATCAGCGTGCTTATCATAAAACAGCATCATAACCATGTTGTTGTATGCCTGTTGTTTCAGATCAGCTAATGTTACTACATCACCTGCATTTTGAAAGCCAATGTTTTCAGCAAGCAGACCTTGATTACCTTGATTCAAACCAACTTCTTTCGCAACAGTGTTCAAAGCATCTAGGTCATGCCCATACTGATTAGTTGATAGCTGAGTTGCTTTCTGTGCCACTTTCTGCATATCTCGATTCACTAAAACTGGAATATCATCTGTTCCCATCAATCGACGGAAATCATTAATCAAATGTGCATTGAAAATTGCAAGTTCATCTTGAACTTCAGCAGATAAATGATTGACATCAGCGATCACAGTCTTTTTATCTGCTTCACTCTGCTTAAATGGAGAGTTTGGATTGCCGTAATAAGTCTCACCACCATCTGGCGAGCTAAATCCAGCAGAAGTCATTCCCTTCTTAGCAATTTCTTGTAACTTATTTGAATTTTCTTCAGTGGGGTTATTGAAGTAAGCCTTTAAAGCTTCTACATAGCCAGCAGGATAAGTGATAGAGGTCGTTGTCAGACTATCCAGGATACTTTGAGCCTTAGATAGATTCTCTTTAGCTACTTGATACTGATTTTCAGCGTTAATAGCTTGAGTGGTTGCTTGATCTAACTCCTGCGCTTTCACCAACCTAGTTCTTTCTGTACTCGTTACCTCTGCTTCTGCCTGTTTCAGTTTAGAAGCACGTTGGTCATCCGCTTTTTTAGCAGTCACCAAATCTTGTCGAGCTTGTGATGTAGCTTCTTCGCTCATTTCTAAGTTTCTCTTAGCTGCTTCAGCATTGGCAACAATGCCTGAAACTCCAGTGCCGTCTAAAATCGCTTGTTTTTCAGCTACAATTTGTTTTGCATCTGTAACTTCTTTTGTTTTGTCAACAAGTTTGCTAGTAGCTTCTTTGACATTTGCTTCCTGATCAGTAACATTCTTTTCAGCTAGCTTTTGTTGCTCTTTAGAAGTGGATAGTTCTTCTTTAGCCTTCTTCTCAGCAACCTCTTTTACAGAAACATCTTCTTTTGCATCCTGGATATTTTTAGGAGTAGCTTCCTGGACAGCTTTCTCCGCTTGAGCAACAGCTTCTGTAGCTTCTCCAACTACTTTCTCTGCATCGTTTACCTCGTTTTGATTAGTTTTTACAATCTTCTCCTGGTTTTTTACAACTGCGTTTACCTGTTCCACATTTGCTTGAGAGAGTGCGACATCAGTTTCTGTAACTGTTTTTTGAGTTACTGTCTTTTGTTGGTTCTCTGAAATTTGGTCTGAAGGTTTTACCTCTTCTGCAGTAACTTGCGTCGTTACTCCAACACTTGCAGTTGCGATAACACTAGCCAACATAACTTTCTTAACTTCATTCATGATTTCCATTTGATTTCTCCTTTTTGTTTAAAAACGTTCTTAAAATATTTATTTTATGCTTTTATTTTACTATTTTTAGAGTTTTTTATCAATTTTTTCTTGATTTTCATTCATCTATCCGCTTAATCAAAGATAGGATATTTAGAACATATAAAATCTCCTCTCCTTGATGAAACAGATAGATGAGGACTCTATCTGTTAAATTTTACCGCTAGGTCGGTTATAACCTTTACCGGTTAGCTGTAAGATTGATTTATTTCCTTTTTTAATTCGTCTGGCAACTAAAATGTCTCCACGTTTAATGGTGCGTATATCTCTATAGATTTTAGAGTAATCTGCAATCATTTCAACGGTTTGAAGTTTTCCTGCCACATAGCCTGTTTTAGGAATAAGACCATACTTACTAGTTAATTTCATTTCTTCACCACTTGCAAGTCGTGCGGTTGCATCACCTTGCAAACCTAGTCGTCTTAAGTCAGTGAGTGTAACCTCACTAGTCGATTTTATTTGATTCATATTGTCCTCCTTTTTGAATCAAAGGCTGATTTACAGCCATGCCGAGTTGATGCCGTACATCTCTACTGTGTTTTTTTACGCACGATTTATAGTTTAGAAATCGCAAACTCTTTCGTCTTACGGGACAAGTCAACCGTGACTTTACATCATGCAGTCAGCACTAGATATACTTTCTAGATACACACCGCCCCTATTCTTCTTTTTATGCCTAGACTGCGCTAATCGGGACAGTGGGGATATTCAATTTTCAATGGTCAAAAGTAGTTTTATGACTTGCTTAGGTCAAGGTTGAATACTATATAATAGCTTTATTTTGTCCGATAAGTTATCTTCTTCACCCATCGAGGATTGATAGAAAACGGTGGAGTCGCTGATGGAAAATTCATACTCGCTCCTGTTCCAAATGAACTTGATACCAATTTTTCTAGTTCCTCTAAGTTGGACGTGACGGAAATACTTTCTACCGTTTTATCAAAATACTCTACAATCATTTCAATCTCTTGAACTGGTTGGGGAGGTGTAGCCTTCACAGCTTGTATTCTATTAATTCTCTCTTGGTTATTAAACAATCCCATAAAGTCAGCTCTCTTTCTTTTATCAATTTGCGGTGTCTTTAGACAACTCAGCTAAAAAGTGATTCAGTTTAATCTCTGATAGTTTGTCTGGATAATAATGTGCAACCACACTAGGACACTCTTCAGGAAATTTTCTAGCATACTCACTTTGTCCTGATACCTCAAGGAAACCATGTTCTTTTTCAATGAGCAAAGCCATCTTCCAAAAATGAATCATCATTTTGTAGAAGTACGCTGGAACATTCTGTATTGATTTTCCTTCAACCTCTCCTGTTTTGATTTTGAAAATCAATTTATCAAGCTCACGTTCAAGATCCTGCAGCCACATCTCTCCATAAATTTCTTGATTAGCTAAGAGGTTCTTGTAATCTGTCTCAACTTGACGTTTTGCTTGATAGATTTTATTTTCAAGAATTTTTGCATCTTTTCCAAATAAACTGAGTTTCTGAACTAGTTGAGGAGAAAGAAAACCATGTTGCCCCATTTTAAATGCTTCAGAAATTGACACATCAGATAAAGACTTCTCGTCCTCGTATCGATTAGTATCGTAAAGATTATCAATCTTACTCTTCTCTGTATTTATTCCGTTTAAATTCTGACCGTCCGGACGGTCAGAACCTATCCGTCCACTTTCTAAATTTGGACGGTCAATTTTTGGTTGTCCATTCATTTCATCATTTTGAAGGCTGATTGTTTCTGCCTTCAAAATTACATTGCCTAAATGGTCCGATGTCATGATATGACGAAAATCAAATTCATATGCTATTTTTACTTTACCTTTAACTTTCCGTTCTTTTTTCTTTCTTAAAGCCTCGTATTTTTCGTGAACTTCGCGACTGGCCTCAACATTTTGTAGATAAATTCGATTTGGCTTATTAGATCCCTGCTTAACTTCTCTTAACAATCCATTTTCTGCTAACTCCTTCTTGATTTTCTGTACCGTAGCCTTTGATTTATCCAGTAAATCCATTAAGTCTTCGACCGTATAAACCAGAAATACTGAACCATTCTCATCCACGTAATCAATTTTTCCTTCTTGATACGATCGAATACTCAACATACAACGATTATAAAGAGCACCATATGCTATCTTTGCATCATTAGACATTCTTGCATAACTGCTAGTATGTTT
This sequence comes from uncultured Streptococcus sp., assembly GCA_963545095.1. Classification (GTDB taxonomy): domain Bacteria; phylum Bacillota; class Bacilli; order Lactobacillales; family Streptococcaceae; genus Streptococcus. Next base: position 4,236 of record CAUUIG010000003.1, on the reverse strand, counting down.
CGTTTTAAATCGCAATTCTCCTTTTTTATCGTAAGTTTTTTCAACTCTGGTAAAGAAAATCTGAGGAATTTGATAAAAAGTTTGTGTTGATAGTTGATCAATCGTGATATCCGCCATTAAAATCCTCCTACAACTTGTAACCTCAAACCACCAGCTTCAGAAAAATAGACAAGATGAGCCTGTTCTAACTCTTCAATAGCTGCAATAGCACGTTTTCTAGTCCATCCCATCGTCTTCATCAAATCTAAAATCATTACGTCTCTAGTCAACCTTGAGACCTTTGTTTGGTTTTGTTTCATATGTGATCCTTTCTTTACTTGATTAGCCCAAAATAGTTGAACAGTGATAATAAAACTACAAAAGCATTTAGGGTGAAAACAACTAGAAAAAATATAAAGGGTTTAGGTTTATCTCTGTGATAAGAGCTGATAAACATGCCGTATGAAGCAATAGCAAAAATTAGATTAAATATAATCAGAATACTCATCGAGTTTTTCCTTTCTTAATTTTGATTATAGAACTGCACTCCTTATCTGTTCAAGAATATCTCTTTCCTTTTTATCAAGTACTATGTATTCCTGTAGAAGTTTTGTCCTTTTTTCACTGATAGAATAAAGTTCTTTAACTAACTCTATCGATATTGTTGCGTTTGGTTTATTAGCCGTAGAGTTCTCTTCATAACCAAGGAGATATGGGATAGATACTTCAAAATATTCTGATAGTAGTTGCGCATTTTTCTTTTTAGGAGCACGCTGATTTTTTTTATATCCAGAAAGTGTAGTTATAGGTATACCCGTATTTTCACTAACCTCTTTCAAAGTAACCTCATGATCCTCCATAAGTTTTTCCAGTCTGTTAGGTGCTTTCCTAAAAAGTAAATCATTGTTATCCATTTTCTAACTCCACTACTATTCTAACAACAGTATTTTCTGTTAATAATCAAATCCTAGCTAATTTTCAATCAATATTGGATAAGATGAGTACAAATCCCGATTTATCCTCTTGGAAAACTGCTGTAAATAGTTTTTTTCAGTAGCTTAATACCAAAAGCTTTCGAACTTTTATCGGATTATCCTAGCTATAATATAGTTCTTACCGCTTTCTATATCATTTTAGTCCTATCAACCATTCTTAGTCCTTTGTTGATTGGATTTAATGCATTATTTAAGAAATCTATTAAGAACTCTCTCACTTATGTATTCACTATCGCCTATTGGATTTTTTTCTTTGTTTTAAAAATGATTCAATAACCGTACAGCAATAAATTAAGGCGGTTACAGTTAAACTAATTAGTATTAAGGACAATAAAGTTTGACCTCCACCTACCAACCTAATCATAAACAAAGCGTAACCTAAAAAAGTATACATGGTCACTTTAGTAAATATTTTTACTAATTGTTTCATTTGTTTCCTCCTTAACCTGGTTAGATGCCAGTTTTTTTGATATTAACAAAGTGTAGAATTAAGATATATCATTTATTTTCCTACACATACCCCATCAATTCTGGATTAAACTCTAGAGTCAACCACAAGGCTTCATCATAAGTCAGTTGGCTAGTTTGTCCCCATGTTCCATCTCTCGCTCTCCTGGAGTACGGATAAGTACCAAACTTAATTCTAGGCTTTAGTTCATGAATAACATCATCTTTAATAACTTCCCAAAGTAGACTAGAGGGCTTATAATAATACCCTTTCCCAAGCCAAACTCTATTGAGGTCATCGTATGAAGATACCTTTTCTTCAGAATTTCCTTCAGAGACAAGAGCAACTATATTTTCATTCTCATTAAGATCTATTACATCGAAAATTTCTAACGAATCAATATCCATAATAATTTCAATATTATCTGACATTTTTCCCCCAAAATACAAAAAAGAGCTAACGGAATTTTCCGTTAACTCAATATTTTCTGTTTACCTCAAAACTCTAGACACTTACATAGCAGAATTCCTAAAAAAATCGCAACCAAACCACCTAGGTAGGTCAAAGCTAGGTAAGAATAAAAGACTTTCCTATCACTCAGCAACCTTTGGAGTTCGTCATTCAATGTAGAGAAAGTCGTTAAACCGCCACAAAATCCTGTTGCTAAAATAGCATAGACTTCCTTAGATTCCACATGATTGTAAAATAATCCAATCAAAAAACAACCTAAAAGATTGGCTATTAGCGTTCCGAGTGGCAATTTAGAAGCTTGATTATAGCGGGAAAAGAAATAACGTACTAGAGCTCCGAAGCCACAAGCAATTGCAAGATAGACGATTACCATTTCTTCCTCCCTAAATAGTAAGCTAAAAGTAGGCCTCCACCGATGCTCAAAAGCAAGTACATGACCAAACTAAGATAACGCCCTGTGTCCAGTAGTTTTACAGCATCAAGCATGAGACTGGAAAAGGTTGTCAAACCGCCACAAAAGCCCGTTCCTAGTGCTAAAATAACTCCCTTACTGGTTCCCTTATAGACCAAATAGCCTTTTACCAGATAAACCAGGCAGAAAATGCCTAGATAGTTGACAAGAAGGGTGCCCCAAGGAAAATCTGGACTAACTGGTAACCAAGTAGAAACCATGTAGCGAACCAGTCCGCCCAACATGGCAGCTAGAAAAATCCCTAGCGAATAAAATCGTTCTTTTTTCATTTGATGTTTTGATCCTGATAATCACGCGAACGTTTGAGTAGATCCGAAAAAGTCGCTACAATAGTCTCCTGATAACGCTTGTCCTCTACACGATTTCTGACCTTTTCAAAAATAACTGCTTCTCTCTTGGTATCTAAAATCGGTTTACCTGATGCTTTCTTATAAGCAACAACCCCTTCAACTAAGTGCATTCGTTCTTCTAATAGCTTTACAATTTGGTCGTCGATCTGATCAATTTCTTGACGAATACTATCTAAATCCATACAATCTCCTCCTTTATTTGAATTATTGTATCAAAAAGCCACTAAATAGGCTAGTAAAATCCCAAGCCACGGTAAGAAAAATGCACTGATTGATTGTATCAGCGCACTTTTCTGCTTATCCTACTTTAGCAGCCAATTCTTCTGCGAATTGTTCCAAGCGTTCAATGTCTTCTTCCTCGGCAGAAAGATCAACTTTGACACACTCTGAGCCTTTTTCTGCTCCTGTTGAAACAAAAACACGGTCAAAGTCATCAACAGCCTTACAGAATTCATCGTAGAAGGTGTCACCTGAACCAACCACTCCGTAGATTTTACCATTCAAGTTAAGATCTGCCAGGTCTTCGTAGAAGTCCATCATCTCATCTGGCAATTCTCCATCACCATAAGTATAGGTCGCAACGATAGCGATGTCTGCTTCCAAGAAGTCTGAAGCGTCAACCGTTGTACATTCATCAACATCGACATCTAAGCCCAAGTCACGTAATTTGTCTGCTACAATATCTGCAATTTCTTCGGTATTACCGGTCATACTGGCAAATACAATTTTTGCTAATGCCATATCGTCCTCCTCAATTTATCTTTCTCCATTATATCACATCTTTTTCATTTTAAAAATAAAAATTCTTGTGCTACAATGAAATGAGAAAGAATTGAGGTTATTTATGGAAATTTGCCATCAAATTTTAGAAAAAATTAAAGAATACGACACGATTATCATTCATCGTCATATGAAACCAGACCCTGATGCCTTGGGAAGTCAGGTGGGATTGAAAGCCTTACTGGAACATCATTTCCCAGAAAAAACCATCAAAGCCGTTGGTTTTAATGAACCAACTCTTACTTGGATGGCTGAGATGGATTCTGTCGAAGATAGTGCCTACCAAGACGCCCTTGTTATCGTCTGTGATACGGCTAATACTGCTCGTATCGATGATAAGCGCTATCGTCAAGGTGATTTTCTCATTAAGATTGACCACCATCCAAATGATGATGTATACGGTGACCTGTCTTGGGTCGATACTAGTTCAAGTAGCGCTAGCGAAATGATTACCCTATTTGCCCAAACAACCCAACTGGCCTTGTCAGATCGTGCTGCTGAGTTGCTCTTTGCAGGAATTGTTGGTGATACAGGCCGCTTCCTTTATCCTTCTACGACTGCACGGACCCTCCGTCTGGCTGCTTATTTGAGAGAACATAACTTTGACTTTGCGGCTCTCACTCGCAAAATGGACACTATGAGTTACAAAATTGCTAAACTTCAAGGCTACATCTACGACCATCTGAAAGTGGATGAAAATGGTGCTGCTCGCGTTATCCTGAGTCAGGAAATCTTAAAACG
>CAUUIG010000002.1:0-47573 GCA_963545095.1 uncultured Streptococcus sp. | reverse complement strand
GACTAACTTCCACTTGGATTAGCGGTGGAACTTAGTTTGGGAATTTACCATTTTAATTTGTTCCATGTGATTCTTTCCAATGATAGCTTGAATTCTTTTCAGTATGGACTACATGGGGAGCTACAACAAAGTAGGCTCCATACTACCTATAGAGGATTTCTCCACTATAAATATTATAGAGCCTTATCTTGCGTCTCACTCTATCAGTGCGGTTCCCTTAATCTAGAGTTTTTTATAGTATGTAACCTTAAAATTCACTATAGATAAACTCTTGAATGTTCGAAAAATCAGTCACAAAACAGTAAATCACGATACTCAAGATAACCGTATAGAAAAATAGAGTCCACAATAGTAAACGTTGTGTGTCAGTCAGTCCCGTTTGCAAATTTGTAAAGTTCTTTTTCAACTTCCATCCATCCTTTCACTCCAACGTGCATCACGTCAAATAAAAAGTAATCCTCATACTCTTTATTTCCATAGTTTAACACAGTAACACCATGGCTCTTGGCAATATTTTCTATTTTTTTATAAGTTTTTTCCCGCATCTCTCGTGAAACACCTGTGTAATCATTCCACTTACCATTTACTGGGAGTATAATAACTTCAACTTCAATTCCCAATTCCTTAGCAACTGTCAAGAAAAGTTCCATGTCTGAATACTCGGGTGACTCTAGATAGCTCAAATCTTTGTTAGAATCTTTCAACGAAGTATAGCGATCTCTCAAATAGGTATTGTAGTAGTTGTTATCTACAGCGAAGTCATTATTATCTGTTTTCTTTTTAACCTCTTCTACAAACTGATTCGTCATTTTCTCCCAATCATAGTCTGGGGTTTTGTCTCCTAGTGAAGGATAATCTGATTTGGCATGTTTTTGATAAAAAGTATGTTTGAGTTTAAAGGAATAAATCGTATTATCTAACTCTAATAACTTCTTATCAATAAAGGTTCCTTTACCTTCTATGAAGTAGCTCTTATATTTCTTATAAAGGTCATTTTGAAGCTTATTCCCTTTAGTTATTTCAATAATTCTATCAATAAGTTTTTCCTTGGTATCTTTGCTAATTTTCTTATTAGAGAGTGTCTGAAAAATATGTTCCTGAGAAGCCTTGTTCAAAAAGGCATCTTGATGAGTCCCATCCTTTTCAAACCATTGAACAGACTCTACGATGGCTACTTTTCGCTTACTCATAGCTCCTTCAATCGAACCCAAGGTCGTAGCTTGAATAATATTTTGAGAATAACTGGTTCCTATCTGCATGATATTAAAATCGTTGTAGTTAAAAATTTTATTGGGATGATAGTCTTCATTTCTAGTCGCAACCAACTCCGAAGAACCCAATAAAACAAGTGTATTGGGAGTGATATTGCTTGTTAGAATGTCTCTACTTTTATACTTTTCATACGAAGTGCTATAGCGAATACTGTTATCCTTGACTTTATAATAATCGTCAATCTTCTTGACATATGTTACATTTAAAAGGGCAAGCGTCGCAATTACGAGCACAAGCGATAGCAAAAATGCTTTTAGTTTAATCATCTCGTTTTATCCTATCCCTTCGATCCTTCCGATTTCTTTTCAATTTCTTATCTCTTTAAAATCGTAAGTAAGATTTTATAGGGTTCACCTGAAAAGATAAAGAAACCAATCATAACCAAATTCATGGTCACAAACCAACTTAGTAGCTTATACCAGTTTTTGTTTTTATTTTGCTTATAAAAGTTGCTTTTCTTTTGATATACTTCAAATCCAGCCATCAAAACCCCATGGTAAAAGCCATAAACAATGTAGCTAACACTAAGACCGTGCCAAAAGCCCATGACCAACATATTGACCATATAGGCATAGGTTGCATTGTGTAGTCTATTTTTAAACCATTTTTTTCTGATAACCTGCATCAAGACTCTTGAAAATACGAAATCTCTCAACCAGGTTGACAAGGTGATATGCCATCTGGTCCAGAAATCCTTGATATCAACACTCAAGAAAGGTTTGTTAAAGTTCATCGGTGTCTGAATACCTAGAATATTACTACTTCCAACGGCCATTAGACTATAACCTGCAAAGTCGAAGAACAGATACAAGGTATAGAGGTACATATACTTGATTGAATAGACAACTGTGCTAGTATTATTTAGAGCGAGTAACATCTGGTAAACATAGGTTGATAAAACAATCTTGTAAAGAAGGCCTAGAACGATACGATAAACACCGTCCCCTGCTAACTCTAGATACTCTTTTCGAGGCATGATCTCATTTATCTCTGTTAAAAATCTCCTACTCCGATCAATCGGGCCAGCACTAACTGTTGGGAAAAAGAGTAGAAACTGAAGATAATCTTTTATATTGATTTTTTCTTTAATCAAACCATCCGATATTTCCAGCATGATTTGTATTGTTTTAAAGGACATATAAGAAATCCCAATAAAAGCCAACAGATGCAGAGAAGTCAGGGCAAAGACTTTATTAATCACCAAAGGCAGAATGGAAAGAAAAACAAGAGGTTTCAACCGCTTTGCTTCCATCCTTTGTGCTAGAAAAACTATCAAATATTGGTAAACGACAAAGGCGAGTAAATAGACAATCATCGCTCTACTCTTGCCATAAATAGCTCCTGTAAATAAGAGGGAGAGAACCAAAATATAGTAGTCCTTACGTTTTTCAAAAAAGTTTACCACAAAACCAATCAGTAAAACTACAAACAAGAGAAGGAAGAATTCATTCCCCTCGAAATAATTCATACCAGCCAAACTCCTTTTTTCTTTTTATCATCTCCTGATTTATCTTTTTAGGATTAGCTCCTATCATATCACCAAGGATAGTTAACTCCATTCATTATACCATAATTTAAAAACTATAAATACTTCTATTTTCTAATTTTTTAAAATAAAAATCCAACTGACTCTTAGTACTGAATCCCAATAATGAGACAAAATTATTCACACCATAAATAAAATTCAAGAACAAAAAATTGATGAAGGAACCAGTGAAGAATTCTGCCTTTCTAGCTGTAAGGCTTCGTCCCCTTCCTATAACTCTTTTAACTTTTTTAGGTAAGCTACCTCAGTACGTAAGTGTTCATTCTCCTCCTGAAGTCGTTCTAATTCTGTCATTTCTTCCCAAGTTTTCTTTCGTTTACACCCCATTTCAGTCGGTCTCTCTCTTGTTTTCTCAACAATAGCATACCCGTTTTTCTTGTATTGTGCTAGCCAATTTAAGAACAAGCTACTGCTTGGAAGTGCATAATCTAGAGGCACACTTCTTTGTGAACAATCTTCCAGCAGAACTTTCTCAACCATTTCTTGTTTTATATATGAACAAATCGATTAGGAAAGTTAAATTAATTTCTAGAAATAGTTTAATAGTCACAGCATACTATTCTAGATTCAATCTACTATAATTCAGGGGGAATAGTGACGATTCTTCCCCTTTTTAACGATTTCTATTCCATGACGGTCAATTAATTTTACCATGTACTTTAGACCAGAATCATTGACACCAAATTTTTTTGAAAGCTGTTTGAAGCGGTGTCCTTGTTTTCTTAGTTCATAGATTTGAACTTTATCTTTATACCTCAATTTTATAATAAAACGCACAATATCAAGTTTTTTCAACACCTGATACTATGCGCTTTTCTGATTTTTAAAGATTTTTTAATCCGTCTCTCATTTAAAATAGTCTCGTCTGATATAAATTAAAATAGCTTCTATCATCAGACAAATGGCTGATAGCCAAAAACTTATGCTAATACCAAAACTCTCAGTAATATAGCTCATTAGCAAAACAAATACTGAAAATGATAATGTCGAAATCACTTCAAGAACAGAATAGACATTAACCAAATGATTTTCCTCTACTGTTTCCTGAAGAAATACACTTTCAGGAACTTCCTTTAGCTGCGATAACATACCAACTAAAGCTGAAAATATTAAAAACATCTGTTCGTTTGGAAAATATAGAATAGTCAGTGTCACTATTGCCATGGCTACAAGAGGAAAAAGAATACTTTCCCATTTAGCAGCAAGGAACTTTTCAGATAGCCTAAAAGCAATTAAGCCACTAATTATAATACCAATAGAGTATGCTGTATTAGAATATCCCCAGTAACTTTCCGTTTTATTTAATAACTCAGTTACAAAAACAAGTATAATGGAAGAAACCCAAATCGTATTTGAGAAAGTTTCCAATAAATTTGCTGATACAAAAAGTCTTAATCTAGGATCTCTAGCAACTAACTTCCAACCTTTGAGCAAAATTTCAAGATTAGTTTCTGACTCTAACACCTCCACTTCAGCGTTAGGAAGAAATAACATCAGAAAGCTAGAAATTATATACAACATTAAAATTATAAACGTGGTAGGTAAAAGACCAATTGTTGCAAATAAGAGTCCACCTAATCCCCAACCCACCAATTGAACAGCTTCACCACTCATTGATAAGGCTGAATTAGCCTTACCCAAATCGGTCGCATAGCGTGGCACAATAGCATAGGAAACAGGTGCCGCAAAACCATCTAATATGGAAATTACAACAACAAATAGATAGGTCCCCAAAGGCGCTACTGATTGCATTACGATAAACATTCCTACCAGTATCGACAATAATATAGTCTTTCCAAATTGGGATAAAGATAAAACCCTATTTAGCGCTAACTTTTTAGTAACCAACGGAACTAAAAGACTCGCAACAAAAGAGGATATCCCTATTAAAATGGGAACTAGTGATGTGGCAATTACTGATTTTGAAATAATGTATATGTTAGCAATGATTGTGACTCTAAAGAAAATATCTGCTAAATTTGCAAACAATTGAGAGACTAACAATTTGATAAATGAATTAGACATATAGCTCTCCTATCTTAGTTGCCAACTTTGGAATTAAAATTTGATTAACAAATTTTTCAAATTCTTGTTTTTCCCACTCACATTGTTTATAAAAATCGATATCAGCTGATAACTTGCAACCTTCGGAGCATAGACCACCTAAGGTCCATTACGTTTGACTGTAGAAAAGAGTTTTCAAAATGGAAAGATATTTCCAATCAGTACGATATTGATATCTTTTTTTGCGAATCTAGGCTACCTAGGTCAACATGTTCTGAATTAAAAGACTAATAATCTTTTAAGAAAGTGTGGGTTTCCTAAGCAAATGGAATTTATTAATATCTCTCAAAACGACTTATCACAGCTATAGCTAATAAAAATAGAATATCTAAAAAATCACTAAACTATCAAACGTCGTATTAAGTTTTTCTGAATAAGATAAACTGTCTAACTTAATTTGATAATTTTGGTCATATAATTTTTTCTGAAGAAGCATGTCGTAAAAATATTAGGGACAAAACAAATAAATTTAATCCATATACAAAATACAAGGATAAATAAGTTTGAGCTTTTAATAGTTGTAATATGTTCAGAATCATAACGCTAGCAAGATTTATTAAAATAGATATATGCAAAACAAATTTTTCATTTCCGAAGCTTTGTAATAACATTTTAGCACTTTCGTAAATAGGAGATACCCCCATAACCAAAAATGTATACAAAGTAATAGGTACAATATTTGTTGTGATTTCATCAGAAAGAAAGTGAGATAGAATATTTGATAATAAAACAACAGGACAAGCAAGTAACATACTAGCAGTATATGAATTTTTAAATATCGTTTGCAAGAATTCTTTGACATCTCCCGTTTTCTCTGCTTCCGGCAAATAAACGGAAAGTGTTGTCGAATACATAAAAGAAGGAACACGTACAATCGAAAGTAACTGACTTACAACTGCATAAATAGCAAGCATCTCCAAACCTAATCTTGCCATAAATGCATCAAAGACTATAATAAATAGTACACTTTCTAGAACCTCTTGACCAGCTAACGGAATACCAAATCTTACTAACTCTAGTTTCGTTGTAGATTTCACAAATAGAGACTTCCAAATCATCGGATAAACCATGAATAAATAGCTACAAGTAATAAAACACAAAGATACAATCGTTGATATAGCTGATCCTCGAATTCCTAATAGTGGAACCAATATATAATTCAATAATACATCTAATAGTGAGCTCCCCAATCCAATCCACATAATCGGTCTTGTTTCCTTTTGAACTCTCAATAGATTAGTAAGAGAAAAATTTAATAGTGTCAAGATTATATAGGGGGACATAATAACTAAATAATTTGTTGCTAATGCCAATAATCCACCCCTAAATCCATAAAGTCTACTCAATATTGTTTCTCCATAAAAAATTACAAAAAAAGCAACTGATGTTCCAATAATCAAATTTATGATTAAATTTGATTTCAACAAATCATTAAACTTACTATACTGTCGATTAGAATAAGCCTTAGAGCCTTTAATATTAAAAGATAAACTAAAGGCACCTAATAGTCCACCAAAAGCAAATAATAAATTTTGAATAACAGAAATGCCTGATAAAGCAACTGATGAATTATTAACAGCAAAATGTAAGGCCAACTGTCCAATAATCATTTGACCAATGCTAGTCAAAATTAGCGGCACTGCAAATCTATTTATTTCTTTGAAATCTATCATTTTTCCTCCCTAAAAGGCTTCAAATGTAAGTAAAGATCTGATTTAACTAAATTTGCATAAATAATGTGTAAAATAGGTGTCTCTTCTAAAAATGATACAATTGATTGTTTACAATCCTCATTAGACACCTCATAATCTTGTTGCAATAACTCCACAATTTTCTCTAATGAAAGATTTTTTGAAATACAGTAAAGAATTTCTGCACCTATTTCATCAAATGCATAATACTCCAAGTCTAGTCTATCATACCCTATATATTCATCTGCAACCTTATCTACAATAAAATCTCTCTTACCTTTGATAATAAAATGTTCTTTCATACAGTCTCCTCATCTTACTCTTTGTTCATAAAAACAAGCTAAGTCAGATCCCAATAAAGTTCCATCTAGTTCTAGAGCGCTACATCGACATCCTCCACCACACCATGATAAGGTACATTCCGCACATTTACCAGAAATATCATTAAATGTAATTGATCTTAGTTTATTAAAAGAAAATATCTGCTAAATTTGCAAACAATTGAGAGACTAACAACTTGACAAATGAATTAGACATATAGCTCTCCTATAACATAAAAATATTTAACTGATAAATGGTATAGTAGACTTTGTTTGATAACTATTTGACACAAGATTAGGTGGTCAGAAATTGAATTTTTAACATTCCAACTTAGCCATAGTTTTTAGTTTTCACATCTTTAAATCAGCTAAAACAATCCATAATATAGCATATATATTATGGCTAGCAAGATGCCGAACAAGTCTATTTATTTTATTCTATATTTTCCCAAATCAATTACTTGATTATAAACCGTTTCTAAATCAATATGATGAGCAACTTCAATCAAAATGATAGGCAACTGCAAAAGTAACTGGCGCACTTGATATGCATTGTCCTTGTCTAAGGATGATGTAACCTCATCCGCCAACACAATGTCTTTTTGTCGAAGCAGACAGCGAACTAATTCAAGTCGTAAACGTTGTCCACCTGAAATGTTTTCTCCATTATTTATCAGTTGATAATCCAAGATATTGGTGATTTCATTCGTTAAGCCAACTTGTTCTAGGCAACAGAGTAATTCTTTATCTGAAATCTCCTGTCCTAATGTTAAATTTTCTCGGATTGTCCCATGTCTGAAAAATGGATTCTGAGAGATATAAGCGACATTCCCCTGATAATGAGTAAATTCTCGACCTGATTTATCACGTACGATAATTCTACCACTATTCGGACTTATCTTTCCTGCTACCAACTGTAGGAGAGTTGACTTTCCAGTACCACTAGCTCCCTTTATTAAAACTTTACTTGGCTTGGTTAATCTAAGTGACAAATCATAAAAGAGCACTTGCTCTCCAACCTGTTTTGAAACGCCCTCCAAAACTAGCTCAGCTAAAGATTCGACTGTCGGATATGATGTTTCTAAACAAGATTCTTCCAATAATGAAAATATTTTTTCTTTCACTGTTTGCGATCGCTGTATATCAGATATGCTATACATAATTCTTTGAATAGGTCCGCTAAGATTCATTGTAGCTATATACATAGAGACCAAACTAGCTGTTGTTAACTCTATACCGCTCTTTTGTAATAAAAGACCAAGTGCAAGAGGTAGTACCTGACTAAGGAATTCTAAAGGACCATTGAAAAAATAAACGACATTGCTAGTCCATTCATTTTTCCAACGAGCATTCTCGTAACACTCGTTGTTTTTTCTCATCTTAGCAAAGTTTTCTTTACTAGCGCCATAAAAATATATCGTATCTGCTCCCTTAAAAAAATCTCCTACAGATAGATGAAAAGCTTTTTGCATTTCCGAAAAATTTGCACCACTTTTCATTAAACGATTATTCATTACCCATTGAGGTAATGGTCGAAGAAAAGAGAACACAATAAAAACAATACCAAGCCAAAAATTTTGCACCAAAATAAAAACAATCGTTGTACAAAGTATAAAAACTCTTCCAACTATCATATCCAGGGGTAAAAAGAAGCGATTATAGAGCAGTTCCATATCTTGTGTAACAATTGAAACTTTTTCATCATATACAACATTTTCTTTCAAAAATAGTTTCTTAATAAGCTGATCTTTTAACCGAATTTGCATATGACGCTGCAGATTATTACTGACAAAATTTGCTAGCAACATCGTGCTATAAAAAAACAGGTGTAAACACAGGCCATATAAAACAAAGTATGAAATTGTACCAATTGTAAGTTGCTCTTCACGAATATTCAGTAGCTTATCCAATAACAATGGCTTTATTAGAGCCATCCCACTATTCAAAAGCACTCCTATTAAAAAATAGATAAAAATATTAGTTTTAATGTATTTTAGAAATTTCATAAATAAGCCTATCTAAAAGAAAGCGAATAGATATAAAAGCCTCAGTCTAAAAGTTATAAACAAATTAACTCCAACTGAGACTATACAATAATTTAATTAACCTATATATGATGCTGTTTATTAAGAGTGATTACCTCCTGAACTAGACTAACTAAATTTCAATTTATATTTTAAAAATCAATCTAAAACTCATTTCCATCTTCATCGCAATAATGATCACGGAATACAAGTATATCAAGTTGAGTAGTACTCTTATTTTCAATTACAATCATCTTTTCACCCCCTCTCTTATTGCATCAAGATAATCACAATATTCCTTATTTAACATAAATAATTCTAGATTTTTATCAATTTTCTTTTTTATTTGATTGCATAATGTTCTTTGCTTATTACTTCTATGTTTTGGCGGACAAAATCCTGATTTACAAATTAAAGCAATAGGACACTGCTTACAATCTGAATCCATGTTTAAGTGCCATTTATCAAACTTTTCTTGATTAAACTTACTATGTACACTTCCAAATATATTAGATTTAGAATACAAGGCAACCGTACAAGTTTGAATCACACCCTTTACATTAATTGTATAGTGATTTTTTCTATTTGCATAACAGTTGAACAAATTTGTTATTATACTTCTAGCAGCAGGAACATTGTAACCTTTTTTTATGGCAAACTTTGATAATTCAAAACTAGCATCTGAATTAGGTAATGTCACTTTATAATTTTGGGCACGCTCCCCACAACCCCAACTACCTACATTATAAAAATAAAATCTAAATCGTTTATCATGCTTAAAATATTTCCCATCTGAATCTAAAAAAATCTTAACATTATTAAAATTTTCTTTCGATATATTAAATCTTAAATTACAATAAAAATTCAAATTTGAATTTTGTAAACCTTTGATATTCTCGAGTATCTTGATATATGATCCCTTTCCATTACGCAACACTCTTTGAAAATTATGACTTTCCTCATCTCCGTCAATTGTTATCTGAAAATTACTAACTCTATAGTCTAAAATCAACTGATGAATCATTCGTTCATTAAGTAAATATCCATTAGTTGTTATACTAGCAGAATAATCAAGTCCATTTTGAGAGCAAATACTAATAAACTTTTCTGAAAGATTCTTTATCGTTTTTAGTCCCAATAAAGGCTCTCCTCCAAACCATGATACATGTAAAGATTTAAACGTAGATTCAGATAATAGTTTTTCTGTAAATTCAACTATCGCAATCTCTGTTTCTCTACTCATTTTTATATTTTCAAATTTTTCATAACAATATTTACATCTAAAATTACAGTCTCCATGTGTTAAAATTGTAAATTCTAACGTCTCCGTTTCACTATTTTTAACATAATCTATTGTATTCTCGAATTCATTTTCTTCTTGAAAATAATTATACTTATTCAAATAATTTTCATATTGTTCCTTGATCTCTAAATTATTTTCCATAACATCTTGTAAATCATTTGTAATGAAAAAAGAATGATTATTTTTACTATTGAAAAATAATTCTCCTGTTTCACTTTTCTTTCTTAAAATATATGGAGATAGAACTTGCATATTAAATACCTCAAAATTCATAATTATGGTAACAATTTCGAAAAATCCTATCGCTCAAATACAATGAACTGATAAAACAACCGTAATTGAAATTTCTAAAGACAGTTCTACCAAAATATTACTTCGAGATACTTCCTTTCCCATATCTGCGTATTACTTTTTACTTGCTAAAATTTTTTCTAAATGTCCTTCATAATTCTTTGCCAAATGGTTACTTCCCGCTAATTTCATTGCTCCAATACACTTCCTCATTTCAATAATTGCTTTGCAATCCGTCTCTTTTTTATAGCGATATAGATATTGGGCATACTGGAATACCAATCGCTCATAAATTTCAGTTTCAGTGAAAAAGCATTGGTTTAGTCGTTTTTCAAAATACAAAGCATCAAGAAATTTTCCTCTTTCAATACATGTGATATATCCGTTCAATAGCATAGATGAAATCAGTCGTCTATTATTAGGAATTTCTTTATAAAAATCAGAACGTCTAGACATCTCTCTAGCCAAAACCATAAAGACATCGTGTTTTAGGACATCTAAAGTATTTGAAAAAATCAATAATTCATAGTATCCCCAATATTCAACACTAAAGAGATAGTCAGTTAGATAAGATAAATCATCACCAGAATAATAAGCTTCTCCCGATAAATCTTGTAAACGAATTTTTAATAAAATAATGTTAAGCTTATGAAATTTCTCTTGTTTAGAATCTGACTCCATCTGAGAATAAAGTAGTTTTTTCAACCCATCAACATCATGATTTGATACAAAATGCCTAACCTTTGATAAGAGTTCGTTCAGTTCATCACGATGAAAATCATGAACAGCATACATAAATTCATCAATAGGCATGTTAATTTCATCCAAAATAGCCATAAATTTTGAAATGGTTAAATCAGTCTCTCCCTTTTCAAAACGTGAGAGCTGTGATGTTGATATACCAGCTTTTTCGACATCTTTCAAGCGAAAACCTCTAGATTCTCGAAACTTTTTAAAAATTTCTCCAAATTTTTTCATAATATCTCTCCAACAAGCATATATGGGAACAGTTTTTGATTTTTAATATTTTAGCATAAAATAGAAGAAAACAAAAGTGAGGTATTTCACATGAAAAAACAAAAATTATTGCCTTTATTATTCCTAATTTTGGGAGGAATTATGATTATCGTTATTGGCTAGTACTAAGAAGTTAGTTAGTAGAATACTTACATCTTCAATCGAAAAAGAGACTGGGAAAAAGTCTTAAAAATCAGAAAAACGCTAAAATCCTTTGGCGCTCTAAGCTTTTCTAATGATAGGGATAGGTCGCAAAAAAGTCTGAAAAGCTCTCAGAATCGTTGTCTCAGCACCAAAAATACGTGAAATCTGCATAATTAAAATAAATTTCAGGGGGAGTTATACAAAAAAACGACGATTTAAATCGTCGTTTTGCTGAGATAAATATGCAATCTTTTTTTGAAAATACGTCTATTTATTTTTTATGGTTTTTTATTGTAAAGTAGACCCAACCGAATGAACATAGGTTGTCGAAAGCAAATGTAAAAACTGCAAGGATGATAGCTCCTGTATCTAAATAACCTCTTTCAAGACCGTTTTTCAACAACAACAAGCCTGTAGTTTCGACAAAGATCAAAAATAAAAATATATATAAAATTTTCACATTAAGCATATTGTTACCGCTTTCTTTTTATTTGGTTTTATTGTATAATAAAAGTTGAAAAAAATCAAAAATAAAAAGGAGTTTCCGTTATGTCTAAGATGTTTAAATGCATGTGTTTGCTAGTTATGTCTGTTTTCTGTATGTCTAGCATTTCCCCATCGCTTGTTGTTTTTGCTGATGATAGCTTATCGGCAAACTCTAAAGTTGTATCTGGTGAGACTCAGTTTAAGAATGGCTCATCAGTGCGGTTCGGAGATACGCAAGTAAATATTTTAAGTGATGAAGTTCTTGAGGTGGTCAATCCAGATGGAAGTGTAGACACTATTGAACAACGTGCTGATGGTGTCTATGTCAATGGGTCATTCTATATGGCTTATCAAAAGAATGAAATCGACCTAAATATATCTTTTAGATCATACGATCCTAATGTTTGGAATTACGTCAACACAATACATGGGAATAAACTAGCCAACACATTCGCTAACTTCATGATTGGTTCTGGAATATCCGCGATGTTTGGTCTTATAGGTTCTATGGTGGGTGGCCCATGGGGTGGCATAATTGGTGGAGCATATATTGGTATGCAAGCTTATGAGAGTTACTTGGAGTCACAAAGCCCATATCCATACTACATAACAAGTACTTATATCCATGTTGCTCAAAGAAAATGGAAGTTTATCACTGAATACTATAAAAACTCAGACTATACTGGGTATGTAAAAACCGAAACAACCTACGTGAATTTCTAAAATATAAACCCTGCCTTTATATCTAGGTAGGGTTTATATTTTAGTTAATTGCTCAAGTAATTTGTAAGCATAATACTTGCGAAACTCTATTTGTTCAAGCGGTTCAAAAGCTCTTGTTTTTTATCCTCAAGCTCAGCTCTCCTTTGCTCGATTTCTTCACGTTTTTGGGCGATTTCTGCTTGCGCTTCGGGAGTTTCCAAAGTGCCTTGTGACTTGTGAAATTCTACTAGCATATCAACGATTTTTGGGTCTAATTCGTTGACATAATCAGGATTTGACCATTTCGGCACGTTGCTTGCAGGTGCTTGCTTTTTGCCGCCTTTTTTGGGCGTTTTGGCTTGTTGTTCAGCTTTCTGACTATAGTTGACCTCGTGGAATTTTCGTGCTTGATATGATACGTTTTATTATGAGAAGATTTACTTCATTTTTTGCTGAAATTGGGCTCTTGCCTAAGCTCTATCAAAATAATTGTTTTCTAATACTCTTCGAAAATCAAATTCAAACCGCGTCAACGTCGCCTTGCCGTACTCAAGTACAGCCTGCGGCTAATTTCCTAGTTTGCTCTTTGATTTTCATTGAGTATAAACTAGAAAAGTGAGAATACAAGAACGGCCAAGGCTGCTCCGATAACAGGTCCTACAACAGGAATCCAAGCGTAAGACCAGTCTCCGTCTCCCTTGTTTGGAATTGGCAAGATGCTGTGCATGATACGAGGTCCAAGGTCACGCGCAGGGTTCAAGGCATAACCTGTTGTCCCACCTAGTGATAGACCGATACCGACAATCAAAGTGCCCACTGCAAAGGTTCCGATACCTGCTTGAAGGTCATAAAGTCCCAAAGCAAAGATTGTTAATACCAATACAAAAGTTCCAAGGATTTCACTAATCAAGTTTGATACAGTATCTTTGATGGCTGGTCCTGTGCTGAAAGTAGCCAAAATATTTCCTGCATTTTCTTCTGCCTCATAGTGCGGCTTGAATTGCAACCAAACCAAAATCTGACCCAGCATAGCCCCTGCGAACTGGGCTAAGATATAAGGGAATACTGATGCCCAAGGTAAGCCACCTTTCAAGGCCACACCAATCGTCACAGCTGGGTTTAAATGAGCTGGACTGAGCTTGCCAGATACAAATACTGCAACCGCAACTGCAATCCCCCAACCCATGGTAATCACAATCCAACCTGAGCTGTTGCTCTTGGTTTTTGGAAGAACCACACCAGCAACAACACCATTTCCTAGAAGAATCAGGATTAAAGTTCCCAAAAATTCTCCAAATAATTCATTCATCATCTTTCTGTCTCCATTAAAAAGGAGGAGAGGGTAGACTAGGAGTCCTGCCCGCCACCTCTTTTATTTTTTCTTAATTTTTTAATTCTGCTAAATCGTTGTTAGCAAGAGCTGATTCGACA
Organism: uncultured Streptococcus sp.; assembly: GCA_963545095.1. Taxonomy (GTDB): domain Bacteria; phylum Bacillota; class Bacilli; order Lactobacillales; family Streptococcaceae; genus Streptococcus. The sequence continues at coordinate 33,282 of CAUUIG010000002.1, read as the reverse complement.
TCAGCACGGTAAGTTGCTTTTTCATCTTCTGTCCATTCATAGAATCGTCCCATTTCATCCAAAACTGGCTCAACGATGCTATCCAAACTATCACGCATAAAGAGCATGTGGTTGGTACGACGAAGGAGGAAGTCAACTGGGCTCAGAGCCAACTCATTGCGCATTGCATAGTGAAGTGACAAAGTGTCTGCCAAGCTGAGTCCTGGTGCTTGTTCCAAGCTGTGAGCGAGAGCAAAGACTTTCGGTGCATTTGAACCATAGAGATTTGCTAGGTAATGAGCTTCCTTGCTATCCAAACCACGTGACACTCCAAGTTGCGCAAAGGCTTCGATTTCTGAGTCCACATTTGCTGGGTTCAATTCTCCACCTGAAACAGGGTAAGTCTTAGAGTTGATCAGTTTAAAGCTGCGGTCAAATTCTGCTTTGAGGATGTCAACCACGCGCTCCATAGCTCCTTCAGCCATCTTACGGTAGTCTGTGATTTTACCACCAGCAAGGGTCAAAAGGCCATTGTCATCACGGTCCAAGCTCGAACCACGAGAAACTGCAGATGGATCCAAATGCTTCTCAGATGTGCTACTTTCAAGCTTGCTGACAGCAGACTCAACATCTTCACGTGTTTTTTCTTTAGAGAGATAAGATTCAACAGTCGCAATCAAGTTGTTAAAGCTTTCATCACTAATAGTTCCGTTATTCCCTCCATTGTAGTCAGAAGCGCTATTGCCTGCGATCAATGGACGAAGACCTGCCCAGCTGCTTTCGATATCATCAATGGTGATGTTGGCTTCTGGGAAGCGGTTATTGACAATGCCAAGTAGGTAATCTACATCTTCTTGAGTTACTTTTGGATGTTCCAAATCACCTGTGTAGTCTGTATCAGTTGTACCGAAGTAAGTCTTGTTTTCACGTGGGAGAACAAAGACCATACGACCGTCACCCAAACCAGTGTCAAAGTAAACTGGCTGTGAAACCTTGATCTTGCTTGAATCCACTACCAAGTGAACTCCCTTAGTTGGACGCATTTGTGAGAATTGGGTTCCCATATTAGACAAATTGCGCACCTTATCGCTCCAAGGACCTGTAGTATTAATAACCAGACGCGCCTTGATTTCAAAGACTTGGTCTGTCAACAAATCACGGGCTACAACACCTGTAATCTTACCACTTTCGTCAAAGAGGAAACCTTCTGCCTTAACATGGTTGGCAATGAGGGCACCGTCTTGGTTGGCACGTTTGATGTTTTCAATCACGAGACGTGCATCGTTGTTACGGAAGTCAAGGTAAACCCCACCTCCTACCAAGCCTTCTTTCTTCAAGTTTGGCTGGCGTTCCAAGACTTCTTCCTTGCTCAAGACCTTGTTTGCAGCTGGTGTGTTGTTAACTCCTGCCAAAAGGTCGTACAAATCCATGGCTACTTTAAGACGGAAGAGGCTAAAGGTCGCTCCATCTTCATCGTAAACTGGCAAGAGCATTGGGTCCGGTTTTGGAATGTGTGGAGCGATTTGTTGAACCACTGCACGTTCAGAAACTGTATCTGATACCACTTCTACATCAAATTGCTTAAGGTAACGTAGTCCTCCGTGAACCAATTTTGTTGAACGGCTGGATGTTCCTTCTGCGAAGTCCTGCATTTCAATCAAACCAGTATCAAGACCGCTAGCTGCCGCTTGCAAGGCTACACCAGCCCCTGTGATCCCCCCACCGATAATCAAGAGGTCCAGGGTACGTTCCTGCATTTTTTTAATTGATAATTCACGTGTTTTCTTTGAAAATTCCATATTTACACACTTTCTAACTGAGTCGCTTTATTCTTCCAGTATTAGTCGTCTACTTCCGCAAAGACTTGAGTTGCTTTTACAGCCTTCTTCCAGCCCTTGTAGAGTTGTTCCTTACGAGATTCATTCATAGATGGCTCGAAGAGCTCTCCTGTCTCGTTCAAGAGTTTCAACTCATCCAAGTCTTTCCAATAGCCCACTGACAAACCTGCTAGGAAGGCTGCACCTAGAGCTGTTGTTTCCAAGTTTTTGGCGCGTGCGATATCGATTCCCAAAATGTCAGCTTGGAACTGCATGAGGAAGTTGTTCATAGCTGCACCACCGTCTACTTTCAAGACCTGTATAGCTGTCTGAGCATCCACTTGCATCGTATCGATAATATCACGCACTTGATAAGCGATAGATTGCAAAGTAGCCTTGATAAAGTCTTCTTTAGTTGTTCCACGAGTTAAGCCAAAGACAGAACCGCGAGCGTTTTGGTTCCAGTATGGAGCTCCTAGACCTGTAAAGGCTGGAACGACATAAACTTCATCGTTATTGTGAGAATCACGAGCGTATTTTTCAGATTCTGGTGAATTTTCAACCATGCGAAGACCGTCACGAAGCCACTGAATGGCACTTCCTGCGATGAAGATAGAACCTTCCAAGGCATAGTAAACCTTGCCATTGATACCGTAACCAATTGTTGTCAAGAGGTTGTTTTCAGACAACTGCATCTCTTCCCCAGTGTTCATGATGATGAAAGAACCTGTTCCATAAGTATTTTTAACCATACCTGGTTCAAAGGCCAACTGTCCAAAGAGGGCTGCTTGTTGGTCCCCAGCCATACCTGAGATTGGCACTTCTCCACCGTAGAAATGGAATGGGGCTGTCTTACCGTAGATTTCAGAGTTAGAACGAACTTCTGGAAGCATAGCCTTAGGAATGTTGAGGATTTCCAAAATCTCATCATCCCATTTAAGTTCTTTAATGTTATAAAGCATGGTACGGGCTGCATTTGAGTAGTCGGTCACGTGAGCCGCACCGTCAGTCAATTTCCAAACCAACCAAGTATCAATGGTACCAAAGAGCAATTCACCCTTTTCAGCTCTCTCTTGAGCGCCCTCTACATGGTCCAAAATCCAACGAACCTTGGTCGCAGAGAAGTAAGCATCGATGATCAAACCAGTCTTTTCATGGAATTTTTCCACATAACCTTGGCTTTTCAGTTGTTCAGCCAGAGGAGCAGTTTGGCGTGATTGCCAAACGATAGCATTGTAGATAGGAAGCCCTGTTTTCTTATCCCAAACGACCGTTGTTTCACGTTGGTTAGTAATCCCGATTGCCTCAATCTGACTTGGTTTCACACCACTTTCGATGAAAGCACCCGCAATAACTGACTGAACAGAGTTCCAAATTTCATTGGCATTGTGCTCAACCCAACCTGCCTGAGGGAAAATCTGAGTGAACTCTTTTTGACTCGAGCTAACCTTTTCTCCTTTTTTGTTGAAAATAATGGCACGAGAACTTGTAGTTCCCTGGTCAATGGCCATGATGTATTTTTCTTGTGACATGTGCTGTCCTCCTGATAATGTTCTTGAGGATGTCTCCTCTTTACACTAACTAGTATACAAAATAAAGCGCTTTCTTGTTTATCAACTTTTTTTAATTTTTAAAAAAATGTGAGGAGATTGTGTAAATTTCACAAAAAAGACCTGGAACAACCAAGCCTTTTAAGTGAATAATAACTGACGAATCCCTGCCAAATCTTCCAAATCCAAGTCGTTTTTTAAATAATAAACTGGGGTCTGCTCCTTCTTATAAATAGGGTTATTTGTAACCAGCAAATCATAATGTCGAGTTCGGTCATAGGCTTCAATAGTAATAAAACGATTGTATTCCAAATACCGTTTCAAAATGGATGCCATTCTTGAAAAGACAAGAAAACCAGATGTCAAATCCAGACCAATCCGCATATGTTGACCACCATTTTCAGCCATATATTCGATTAACTGCAGCCATTCCCAGAGAATCTTCTTATCCAAATCCGTCCCCTGTTGAAAAGCAGGTAGAGCATGAAAAATCTCCTCTGCCGTTCCCCTAAAATCATGTTCCATCAACAAATAAGGATGACGATTCTCTAACTGGTACTTGTAGCGATCCTGTAAAATATAGCCCTTATAGAGATAGACTTGAGCACAAAGCTGACTGAGTTCATAGGTGACATGGTCCTCTGTATAACCGCCCAGCAACTCCTCCTTCTTCATTTCTTGAATCAATTGCGTCAGCAAATCTGCCAACTGCCCTCCAAAGCCAAGGATATACTCCATAGTATGAAGAGGAAGAATGCGATGAGATAGGAGGAAAGAGAAGAAAATCATCATCTCCCCATCCTCAGTTCCTAGAGGAAGGTGTTGTCCAGCGAAAAAGGATGGGGCCTTTCTCAGCAAACGAAGGTAGAAAATATTGTCAAAATACCCTCGCATTTTCTCTTCTATGACTTGAAACTGACAGGCATTGACACGGAGACGTTGTTGACTGATGTGAGCCCAAAGAATCAAATCTAATTTCTGACCCGAAGACAAACTTGCACCGCAGATTTCTTCTAAAGTGGCAATCTCCTGCTTTCTCTCTGGTTTCTGCATGTGACCTTCCCACTCCTGACTCGACCAAACCTTGCGAAAAAGACAGAAATAGAAATAGCGAATCTGATGCTCTGGACCTCGCCAACGTCCATTTTGGATGGATAAATCAAATTCTGACAAAATCTGATTTAGACTAGCTAAGTGACGACCAAGCGTAGCCTCACTAATCATCAATTCTTGAGCCAGCTGATGGGCTAAAAACTGTTGGTGGTAGAGAAGATAAACAAGAATCTGATATTTAACAGCATTCTCCAAAAACATGCTCCGAATATCTTTCCCCTTGGTAGCTGCACCGATCGACAGACGCAGATTCTCATCTTCTAAGTGGATTGTCAGCTCTAAGCCACTGTCCAAAGCCTTGTCATTAAGCAGGGTGACATATTTGGTTAGGGTTGCTTTTGAAAATCCTGTTTCCTCCATTACAGCCTTGACAGTCGTCTGAGACTCTTGTAATAGAAAGGAAAGGATTGAAAATTGGCCAGATTCGGCCTTTTCCATCAAATCTCCTAAATACATTTGTTACCCCTTTCATTTTCTACCTTAAGCATAGCATAAATCTTAGAAATGCTGAAATAATCTGTTTCTCTTTTTATTTTCATGCTGATTTCCTGGTCCATTATCCTGAAAATCAGCAAACACACGGCTCCCCCTTTGGGCATTTTTATGCTAAAATAGTAGCTATGGATAAAATTATTAAAACTATATCAGAAAGCGGAGCCTTTCGTGCTTTTGTCCTTGATAGCACAGAAACCGTCCGCACTGCTCAAGAAAAACACCAAACCCAAGCTAGCTCAACTGTAGCGCTTGGTCGAACTCTTATCGCTAGCCAGATTCTCGCAGCCAATGAAAAAGGGAATACCAAACTAACAGTTAAGGTACTGGGATCTAGCTCTCTAGGGGCCATTATCACGGTCGCAGATACCAAGGGGAACGTCAAAGGCTATGTTCAAAATCCTGGTGTTGACATCAAAAAAACTGCAACTGGTGAAGTCCTAGTCGGACCTTTTATTGGAAATGGTCAATTCCTCGTTATCACAGACTATGGTACTGGAAATCCTTACAACTCTATGACTCCCCTTATCTCTGGGGAAATTGGTGAAGACCTTGCCTTTTACCTGACTGAAAGCCAACAAACGCCTTCAGCAGTCGGCCTCAATGTCCTTTTGGACGAGGAAGACAAGGTCAAGGTTGCAGGTGGTTTCCTAGTTCAAGTCTTGCCAGGAGCCAAGGAAGAAGAGATTGCCCGTTTTGAGAAACGCATCCAAGAAATGCCAGCTATCTCGACTCTTCTCGAAAGTGAAGACCATATCGAAGCCCTCCTCAAAGCTATCTACGGTGACGAGGCCTACAAGCGTCTTTCTGAAGAAGAAATCCGTTTCCAATGTGACTGTAGCCATGAACGCTTTATGAACGCTCTTGCCAGCCTTCCAAGCTCAGACTTACAGGAAATGAAAGAGGAAGACCACGGGGCAGAAATCACTTGTCAATTCTGCCAAACAACTTACAACTTTGATGAAAACGACCTGGAGGAACTCATTCGTGACAAATCTTAATACACCTTTTATGATTGGCAATGTTGAGATTCCCAATCGTACCGTTTTAGCACCTATGGCTGGTGTCACCAACTCAGCCTTTCGTACCATCGCAAAAGAGCTCGGAGCTGGACTCGTTGTCATGGAAATGGTCTCTGACAAGGGAATCCAATACAACAACGAAAAAACCCTGCACATGCTTCATATCGATGAAGGCGAAAACCCTGTCTCTATCCAACTATTTGGTAGTGATGAAGACAGCCTAGCACGCGCAGCAGAATTCATCCAAGAAAACACCAAAACCGATATCGTTGATATCAACATGGGCTGCCCAGTTAACAAAATCGTGAAGAACGAAGCTGGCGCTATGTGGCTCAAGGATCCAGATAAGATTTACTCTATCATCAACAAGGTCCAATCTGTCCTTGATATTCCCCTCACAGTCAAAATGCGTACCGGCTGGGCTGACCCATCTCTTGCTGTAGAAAATGCCCTCGCTGCTGAGGCAGCAGGTGTTTCTGCCCTCGCTATGCATGGTCGTACCCGTGAGCAAATGTATACAGGTCACGCAGACCTTGAGACCCTTCACAAGGTCGCTCAAGCTTTGACCAAGATTCCATTTATCGCCAACGGTGACATCCGTACAGTTCAAGAAGCCAAACAGCGTATCGAAGAAGTCGGTGCTGACGCAGTCATGATTGGTCGAGCTGCCATGGGAAATCCCTACCTCTTCAACCAAATCAACCACTACTTTGAAACAGGAGAAATCCTCCCTGATTTGACTTTTGAGGACAAGATGAAAATTGCCTACGAACACTTGAAACGCTTGATTAACCTCAAAGGGGAAAATGTCGCAGTTCGTGAATTCCGTGGCCTCGCTCCTCACTACCTCCGTGGAACATCTGGCGCTGCCAAACTTCGTGGAGCTATTTCACAAGCTAGCACTCTGGCAGAGATTGAAGCTCTCTTACAATTGGATAAGGCATAAAATGGTTCATACGGCTCTACTGATTATCGATATGCAAAAAGCATTTGATAGACCTAGCTGGGGAGAACGAAACAACCCTCAAGCTGAACATCAAGTATTGAGTGTACTGGCATACTTTCGTAAACACGGTCTTCCAGTCTTACACATTCAACACATATCTGATAATCCCCAGTCGCAATTTCATAACAAACAAAATCAGGAGTTTAAAAGTGGATTTGAACCAGTTGCTTCAGAACCTGTCTTTCAAAAAACGGTTAATAGCGCCTTTATTGGAACAAATCTTGAAACCTATTTACGAAAAAATCAGATTTGTCATTTAATCGTTGTTGGTTTGACCCTGCCTCATTGTGTATCTACTACGACACGAATGGCAGCAAATCTTGGTTTCGAAGTCACTTTACTAGCAGATGCTACTGCCAGTTTTACCCTATCTAACAAAAACGGTCAAGCCATCTCTCCTGAGACTATCCATGAGATTAATCTCCTTTCTCTACAAGATGAGTTTGCTCAAATTCTTACTACAGAAGAATTTTTAACCCAAATACAAGTATAAAATAATCCGTCTATTCTTATTGAGCTGACGGATTTTCTTTGATTGTAAAAATTTAAATACTTTAATACAGTAAAACAAGACACAAATAAAATTTGAATGAATCGACTAGGAAAGTCAAATCAATTTCTAGCAATATTTTAGAAATCGTGACGTATTATTCCATATTCAATCTACTATAAACTCAGAACTTAGAACTGATGATTAACAATTATTCATAAATGTCTATAGATTCACTCAGAACTGACCATACTAGTCTACCCCCTTTAGAGCACTAATCATGTCAATCTTTCTCATACGAAGACTAATAAAATAAGCAGTCCCTAAAGATGTAAACCAAACCAATAACGTAGCAAAAGCAAGGACATACATACTGACATAAGCGGTATACTCAATTCGAATCGTCGAAAATGTTGCCACATATTCTTTCAAAAACCATATGCCTAAAGGAATTCCTACTAGCCACCCAATAAAGGTAGTCAGTATAGTCTCAAAAAGAGTCACCATCTGTAGATATTGATTAGAAAATCCTAATACTTGCAATGTAGCATAGTCTCTCATTCTCTCTACAAAGTTTAAAGAGCCCAGATTATAGAGAACAATAATAACAAGTAATAAAGCAAAGCCAATAATCATTAGAAATACACTCATCAAACTAGCTACAAAATCATAGGCATTTTTTTCTTGGCTCCCTTTTTCAATGACAGATAGAACACCTTTGTCTAGCTTAATAGTATCTTGCTCCACCTCTGACCCAACTAATAAAGTATGGGGAGTAAAATCTCCCCCTGCTTTTTCAAAGACTCTAGCATGAAGATAAGCCCCTTGATTGGTTTCACTTGTGACAATCCCTTTTACTTCAAACTTGTAAGTATGACCATCTTGATAAGGAGTTACAGTTAAAAAATCTCCGACTTTAATACCTGCTAAACGGGCAAATGATCTAGTTACATACAAACCATCATCTTTCAAAGAATCAGCACTCTCTGTTTTTGCTTGGATCATATCTCCATCATCAAATATAATCAATAAACGATTGTAGCCATCATCTGGATTAAAATGTGCTTGTGAAATTTGTACACCTTGCCCACCATATCTAGACTTAGAAGTAGTATAATCCGCCACGGTCAGTCGTTTTGAGTAAGAAAAATCTTCATTATATGCCTTATCAACAAGATGATTCATAGATACAGGCATACCAATTCCAGCAATCAGTAACATCATACTTCCTGCAACTCCCACGATTCCCATCAAAACTCGAATACGATTAAACGAGGCATCCCGAATTGCCCATCTTGAAGGATAAGAAATTCGTTGCCAGATAGACGAATATCTTTCCATAAATACAGATTTAGCAAGTTTTTCTTTACCTCTTAAAAATATTGCTGGTAAGCCTCTAGCTGACTCTCTAGAAGCTAAATAGGTAGCTAAAACACAAATAATAATGACCACAATACCAACAACTATTGATGAAGATGAATAAGAGATTTGCCAATTTGGAAGTGTAAACATTGACTTTTGAGTTTCTAGTACAAACCATGACATCAAGGGAGATATAGCAAAGCCTGCTAAACTTCCTAATAAACTTACTACTAAACCAAATAAAATATAATGTAAACTGATAGCCTGATTTGAAAAACCTAAAGCCTTTAATACAGCAATCTCTTTTGTTTGGCCATCAATCAAACGCTGAATGGTTGTAAACATAGCTAAAATAGCTAACAAAATAAAGATAAAAGAAAATAGGTAAGATAAGTTTCTAATTTGCCCCACTCGATCGGTAGCTTCTGATATCTCAGTTAAACTTTTTTGATCTTGATAAGAAACTAAATCGCTCCCTAAAATAGACTCTAAATCTCCTCGCAAATCTACCTTAGAACCATAAATTTCCAAGGCATTATCTGACGATAAACTCAGAATTCCTTTTGCAATTTCATTATCGGCAATATAACCGTAGGCATCATTGTCAGGATTTGGAGCTATATATTCCATGCTACCTGTAAAATAAATCTTATCTGTCGCCTGAACAAATCCTACAATTTCTAAATCTGTCTGTTTCTCCCTTGATGAAATAGAAATTGAATCTCCAATCTGTAATTGATTCTTCTTCGCATAATTCCCATCAATCCAAATCGAGTCTTGTTTTCCCTCAGAAAAAGAACTTCCTTCTGTTACTGTAACCAATTGATTATCTGTAATCGTTTCAAGATTGATTCGTCCGTCAGTCTTGTCTAAACGAACAATATTAGCAAAGCCTTTCTTTTTACTGACAACCTTTTCAACAGAAGATAATAGTTCAACCTGCTTAATTTTTGATTCATCAATTTGTCTCGCTTGAACCCAAACAACAGGAAGTTCAGATTGTTTCAAATAACTCTCTAGACTCTTTTCAAGTCCATGCCAAGCTCCTTGTAGACCTACAAAGATTAATACACTTAATAGAGACATCAGAAAAACAGAGAAAAATTGTTGCCAATTTTGTCGGAGATCTCTTAATAATTTTATATGAAGATACCTCATCCCAACACCTCTTCATTATTCTCTATTTTTTCAATACTTCCATCTTTCAAATATATAACTCGATCTGCAAATTTAGCAAACTCTCTATTGTGTGTAACCATTACAACTGCAGCATTCCCATTTCTAGAAACTTCCTTCAATAAAGTTAAAATACTATCGCCTGTCTTTGAATCTAACGCTCCTGTAGGTTCATCACACAATAATAGACTAGGCTCTTTAGCCAATGCTCTTGCAATTGATACACGTTGCATTTCACCTCCAGAAAGTTGATTAGGAAAATTATTTTTTCTATGAAGTAAACCAACTTGATCTAAATACATATCAATTTCTTTATTGTTTTTCACTAAATTTGCTGCAATACCTATATTCTCCTTGGCTGTTAAACTTGGAACTAAATTATAAAATTGAAAAACAAAACCAATTTTATCTTTTCGATAAGCAGATAATTCCTTGTCCGTAAACTTTGTTACTAGTTCCTCATCAAATATAAAGGTTCCTGATGTCGCACGATCCATCCCACCAAGTAAATTTAGTAACGTACTTTTCCCTGAACCTGATGGACCTAAAATAACTGTAAATTTCCCTTTCTCAATGGAAAAACTAACTTGATCTAAAGCACGAACTTCTTGCTCCCCCACCTTATAAATCTTACTAATATTTTGAAACTGAATCATATATACTCCTAATATCTTGTCATAAATTTTATTTTTTCCTTTAATGTAGGCTCTTCATACTGCTCTATGATACGTTTAGATACTGCTTCCCTGTTTTCTCGTATAACCTTTTCAGCTAAGGAAATAGCCTCATCTACTGGAACAACTATTGGCAACTTATAATGTTGAATGATCTGATTTAACCGTTCTTTCTGACTACCTTTTACACAATAAGGTGTTAGACCCAAATTCCTATAAGCTTCATATAATTCCTCATCTGATAAATTTCGATACTCTTCAGATACTGGTCTATGCCCATCTGGATCCATTTCAAACTCTACTGGTAGATGGACAACATCTGTATACCACAATTTCGCATGATTCTTAGAGACAACTCCATAAGCAGTCAAATATTTTTTGAAAAATGTTCGACCAGGAAGACCTAAAATAGATTTCATCAGTCGATGAATGAATGCTGAGCCTGGATTAATTCCTACCCTCATTCGAACAGTCCCGTAAATCCATTCATTCAATACTGAACCATCTGATAGAAAACTTCCATGTTCCTTGTATAAAATTCCTTCCGTACGAATTCTCTCTTCAAAACGCTTTAGCCCTAGTGCCATTAATTCAGTTGATGACATATCCTGAAATCTTCTGCCAGGATATAAATCTGTCAAAATTTCCCTCGCAGATAAAGCGTCAATTAAGGGAAGTCCCGTTGCAATCGAAAGAGCTGTAGCAGTTGTTGTCTTACCTGTAGAATAAGTTCCTGATATGACTAACCTTAATTCCCTATTTCCCATCACTGTCCCCCTCCATCAGGTAATTTTTGAGCTATTTTACTTTTAAAGACTACCTTATGATCTACATCATACCCAGACATTTCGTAGATTTTCCAATGTTCTTCTCTAACTTTTAACAATCTATTTTTTGAAACACTACCACTAAGCTCCACTACTCCGTTTAAAATTGGTGAATCCAAGTCTGCACTTACTTGCTTCATCCACATGGTATTGCTCTCCTCTCGAGATATCTCTTCGATATGGTAGGCTAACATCTCTGCCATTTGAGAAAAAATAATCAGAAGCTCTAACAAACTATAATAATTCTGTTCTAGACTACCTACACCACTATATTCAATATCTTTGATCAATACTTGCTCTGCTTTACAAGATATACTACTATCTGAAAACTCAACATCGTATATATCATGTTGTATATCTCTTAAATGCGTTGATAAAAAATCTCTACCTTGTTCTCCTACAGTAACTACATTTTCCTTATATTCTAATAATTGATAGCCTAAACAAACTTTCATATCCATTACCAAGCAATCAAATTCAATCACTTGGTTCGTCATTTTGAAATTTTGTAATTCTAATTTTAAATTTACCAATTCTTCTATAGCTTTTATCCCTGACTTTATCTCGAAATGACTTAACCTATACTGATTTAAGTTCATCCCCATTATTTTCAGTATTTCACTTCCAAATAAATGTGCTAATACTATTCCATCTAATGTACTCAGGTGCTGCTGTACGATTTCAGATTGTTTACTAGACCATAAACCTTCCTGATGAAGAGAGCCAACCCCTTCTAAAATATTTTTCAACTTATACTAAATGAAAATCAAAGAGCAAACTAGGAAGCTAGCCGCAAGCTGTACTTGAGTACGACAAGGCGACGCTGACGTAGTTTGAATTTGATTTTCGAAGAGTATTAACTTCATAAGTCGTCCTCTTATACCCTCTACTAAAATAGCGATTTCTATTATCTCCAAGTAAATAATCTACTGTTAGCATATCCTTCTCCAATCTGTTAAACTGATTCTATATTAAACAAAAAAAGACAAGAAAGAATCCGTAATTTACGAAAACCTTCTTGCCTTTTTAGGATAAAATTATAAAGATACGAGATTTAATCGAATAGCCTCACGTACAGCTCCAACTCTACTCGTCACTCCCAACTTTGAACAAATATTTGAAACATGGGTATCCACCGTTCTCCTGCTAACAAATAAACTATTTGCTATCTTTTCATTAGAATATTCTTTTACAATAAGTTCCAATACACTTAACTCCGTATCTGTCAATAGATTATTTTCTTGCTTTTCTAACAAACCATCTGGGATAACGTGATTTCCCTTATAAACAGCATAAATTGCACTTTTAACATCCAAATAGGAACTTTCTTTGGGTAAAAAAGCTTGAATCCCAAAATCCATCGCTCTCTTATGTAACAAAGTGTCATAAAATCCTGATAAAAGAACTATCTTGGGAACTGTATTCAGAAATCTATTTATCTGACTAATAACATCAAATGCCGTTACTCCTTTCAACATAAAATCCATAACTAGCACATCTACCTTTTCATTCTTAAGACAGAGAAGTAAATCTGCTACTTCTGTATAGGAACCAACAATTTCAAAATCATCTTCCTTTAAAAAATAGTTCTCCAATCCTTGTAATACTAAACTGTGATCATCAATCAAAACCAAACGAATCATTTTTCTTCCCTTCTATAGGTATCCGTATCTTCACACTTGTAGGTTCTATATTTATCTGAACAGTTCCCCCCAATAAATGAACCTTCTCTACAATTCTATTTAAACCAAAATGATGTTCATTAGACTGATAGTTTCCCTTAAAAATACCATCATCTATAACTACAATTGATAAAATCTTTTCTTTTGTAGATAAATCTACAGTAATTTCTCTAGCATTCCCATGAAGAATACTATTATTTACTAGTTCTTTAACTGTCCTTAATACAAACGTGCCCACTTTATCATTAACTTTTTCTTCATCTATTGAAAAAGTTGTCATAATCGAAACAGTTTCCATCTTCATGAATTGGTTTAATATGCTAGTAATAGATTCTTTCAGCCCTAATTCATGCACCATTAAAGGATAGATATTGGAACATAAATCTCTTAATTCAAAGACAATATCATCCAACATCTCTAATAAAGCTATCCTATTAATTTGTTCACTAATTTCTAACTGCTTTTTATAATAAATAACCTTCTGAATTGTAGTATCATGTATAAACGTTGCAATTTCTTCCCTCTCCAATTCAGTAGCTACAAAAGTATGAAAACTACTAAAGATTCCCTCCATCTTATGGCTAATCAACATCATTTTCCTTATTTCAGGTAACAAAGCTAGCGAAAAAAGAAAAGTGTAAAGAACGAAAAAAATTGGAGAAAATTCTCTTAATAACAGACTAAAAAGAACAATTAGACTAGTTAAAAAAACGGCAAATATCAAGTTATATATGAACGGGTTCCACTTCCAAGCAACATATATCATTCGCTCTAGTATCAAGTTATTTACAATAGAGAACAAAATAAGCAACAATAGAGGAATACTATAAATAAACGAAACTTCCTTACCAATCGGAAAAATATATCCAAAAAATAGAGGAAATAAGGCAAGAACTGCTAAAAATAAGGTATGAATTGGCAACATTTCTCTTATCTGAGAGTAATTTATAAGCATCTTTAACAGTAGAATAACTAAAAAGAAAAATACTAAATAAAATACCCCCCTGGAAAAAAAGATGGTCAAAAAATCAATGGGCTGTATAAGATTATAAACAAACAAAAGTTGAGTGATGAGTGAATAGCCCAGTATAATACGAGAAAAGTTAGAAATGGTTGAACCTTTTATCTTCAGGACTAACACTCTAATGAAAATATCCATGAATAATGGAAATAAAGTCAAGTATGAAATTAATAGACTACGACCAAATACATCTCCTATACTTGATGGAATAATCGATAATAACATCAGACTAGTATAAATAATAAAATAAAAATATCGTTTTCCAGTTTTTCCTCTACTTCTACCTTTTATGTATAAGCGAAATAACAGTAGAATCAGAAAAGCAATGATTGATAAAACAAGAAAGATAATTTGGCTTGATCTCCCAGATTCTATTATTAAAGTCTTTGAAATTCCTCTATCTAACACTGTCACAGAATGAAGCGGTTCAACAATTAAAAATCGAGATAATAAGAAATTACTATCTGGACTCTGACCGTCTATTTGTATAATTGATGACCCTATTATCTCTTGATGATTTGCAAAGCTTCCCAGATTATGGACTTGTCTAACTATCCACTCATTATCATGTTTATCTACGGTAATTCCACTGTACGTTCGGTTAAATATTGAAAACGAAAAATAAAAAAAGAAAATAAATAACAAAACAAAATAAAATCGAAACATTTTTGACTTCATTGTTTGCAACACTCCACATTTCACTTGATATTGATGTTTATTCTACCATTTTTTCATTCAATAAGACAGGTTTTATAGTTAAATTTATTCTTTTTCTTTCGAGATATAACTGATATAATCTTCCTCCATGGGAAATCCTTACCTCTTTAACCAAATCAACCACTACTTTGAAACAGGAGAGATCCTCCCTGATTTGACATTTGAAGACAAGATGAAAATCGCCTACGAACACTTGAAACGTTTGATTAACCTCAAAGGGGAAAACGTCGCAGTTCGTGAATCCCGTGGACTCGCTCCTCACTACCTTCGTGGAGCTATTTCACAAGCTAGCACCCTAGCAGAGATTGAAGCACTCTTGCAGTTGGATAAGGCTTAATAGACAAAAACCCGTAACTCTCTTAAAGGTTACGGGTTTTTGATTGTAAATATTCAAATACTGAGGATTATTATTGATTCAAAGCAACACTGGAAACCTTGCCATCCGCTCCTGTTGTAATTTGGATGACTTTTCCTCCACCGATTTTGGCATTATACTTGCCATCATCAAGAGTATAAGAATAGCCTCTGATAGAGTAATTTTCTTTCTTTCCATCGGAAGATTCTACTGTAAATTGGCCACCTGATGAAACTGTGATAGTTTCGCCATTAGCTCCCTTCCAGTTACCCGCTGCAGCTGAGAAATCACCATCTACCATGGTTAAAACACCCTTGTAGCGTTTATTTTGCTCTGCTTGCTTGTCTTGAAGTTTGCGGTCAGTTGTAGGATCATAGCTTGATTGGTTAGACTGGGCTTGAGTAGCTTGTTGAGTTGAAGAAGTCTGAGCAGGAGTTTGTTGACTAGCCACTTCTTGACCTTGTCTTTGCTCTGGTGCAGGAGCCAATTGTGACGGTGTCGCACTTGCTGAAGATTGATCAGTAGACGCCTTAGCCTTTTCAGATGAAGCTGAACTTGAGGACTTCTGAGTCTTGCTTTCTTTGCTAGAAGAAGCTGCTTTAGAACTTGAGGATTGGCTTGTCTTAGCAGAACTGCTTGCTTGAGTTGTTTCCTTTTTATTTCCACAAGCTCCTAATAGCAAGGTAGAAGCTAATACAGTTGCTGCCATCAATTTGATATAGGTTTTCTTTTTCATTTTTCTACTCCTTTGTAATATTTTAGAAATATAAAGAAATCTTTTTGTAATATAATTGTAACATTAGAATTTGAATATGTCAACCATTTATCTAAACTATTTTAAAAATCTCACATAATTTAGATACATTTACTCTTCCTACTCTTCTATTCGTAATAAAACAGAAAAACATGAGATTTTCCTATTAAAAATTTGAATTTGTTTTTGTGTAATCGCTTGCATCTTTAAGTACAAAGGAATATAATAACATTGAAATAGAATATAGGAGGTGTATTCTTATGCTAAATAAGTATTTTAAGTATCTTCCTTGGTTGATTTTGGGAGCTATTGGCTCTTATCAATCAGCCACTTACTATGCGCGAACTGCATTTGATGTCTTCTATCTGACTACAATCTTTTTGATTGTCTATATCGCTTTGTTATTTTTACATGAGAACTATCTCAAGTATAGATACAAAGACTTTTTTACTCACATGTTGAGCAATTCTAAGAAAGATAGCCACCCATAAAAGTAGTCGCAAGAGAAATTTCATCTCATGACAGTAAATAAAGAGGTCGGGAACTTTGTCCCGACCTCGTTTTTTATTTCAATCGATAGGTTTTTCTTGGTTTCTTTTTAGGCACTCGTTTGAGTCCAACTTCTTCTACATATTCTCCGTATTTTACGAGAAAGTTATTGCTGACGATGGGACGACCGGGGTTGATAAGATTGACCAGTTCAGTCCCTTCATAGACAGTGAACTCCTCCTCCAGCAGATAGAGGAAGGTCGGATTCCAGTCGAGACGGCCTTGGATTCGTTTGATGGATTCTTGGATAATGGCATAATGGTCAAAAGCGAAGGCTTGCTCCTCCAACTCTACTCCCTCTAAGAAGCACTTGCCCGTCTGAAAATCCACATCTACAAAAACCACATCCCTAGCATCGTCTCCTGCTTGAACAAGTTCTAATGCACGACTAGGCAAATAAACCAAGTGGGCAATGGTCACTGTCCAGCCCCGTGGGTCACGGTCGGGAGTCGATACGGTCATCAATTGCTCAATTTTTTCCAAAGGAAGATCGAGATTGACTTCTTCTCTCACCTCACGCTGACAGGCATGCGCAGCGTCTTCTCCCTTGTCCATAAAGCCTCCAACTAGCGCTAAACAATTTTGATATGGATGAGCTTTGCGACGAATTAATAAGAGCTTGATCTTTCCTTCGACAAAGCAGTAGGCTACCATATCCACCGTCACACTTGGTTTTTCGTATTGAGGGAGTTCCTGCTTGTAGTACCAGTCTAAAAACTCTTCCTGACTTGCATGGATTTCAAAATATTCTCTCTCTGTCATCCCTGTTGGAATCATCGTGTCCGTCATTTTATGCCTCCTTACGAACTGCCTTAGTCCATTGGTACCAACCTACTAGACTATTGAGTGTGTAAACCCAGTACATCCCTTGGATGTGGATGTTTTCACCCCACCAGAGATAAATACTAAAGAGATTGGTTGCAATCCAGAAAATCCATTGCTCACGGTAGAGACGTGTCATCAAGAGCTGACCAACACCATTGGTCGCATCGGTAACACTATCGCGGAAAGGGCGAGCACTATGAATACTTTGGTAAGCTAAGCCCATACCAATCCAAATGATAGCAGTCAAAGCCAAGTACTTGAGCCAGTCAAAAACAGATAATTTCTTAGCTTCAAAATGAGATTCTTCTGCTTTTCCTTGGTCATTGATACGGTTGGACAGCCAAGCATAGAGACCAATCGGCTGCATGACAAAGAAGTAAACGGTCGTCAAAACTTCACCATAAAAAGTCGCATTCATAGCCAAAACCAAATAGATAGCAGAGTTAATGGCCCCAAAGAGATAATTGCTTGCACGCCCTTCTGCTACCAAGATAACACAGACAATCCCAGTCCAAGATGCAAACAAGCTCATCCAGTCATGACTTTCTGTATTTTGCGTGAATTCCAAGATCAAGGGAACACTTGACAGGACAATGAGATACAACCACTGGAAGAGGCTACGGCCTACAAAGAGATCTTTCCAGAGCAGGTTCATGATTCCTGCAAAACCGATCTTGCGGGCTTCCGCATGGACATTTTTAAAGTTTTCGATAAATTGTGTGATTTTTTCAGTTAATTTTTTCATAATTTTCTCCTAATCTGCTTGGTAAATGGCATCAATAGCCACTTTTGCTGCTTCATAATTGCCTAGGTAATCCTCAGCTAGATAAACTAGTGGAATGTTTGCTAAGTAGCGCTCCCTCATCTGATCCAAATGTTGTGAAAAACTATGACGAATATGGTCTTCTGCCATGGTCATATCTCTAAATCCGTCATTGACATAGGAACCGACAGGTTGCACAAAGAGAATCAAGTCCCATTTCTCCTTAGCCAAGATCGAAATAAAGAGATTATCAAAAGTCTCTCCCGATAAGTCCCCTCGATCCTCAGTCTCCATGTAATAATCATAGTAGCCCTTGGTTACTAAGGAGTTGGTGTCTGCTATCACCAATCCCCTATTGGCATTACTGTCAATTAACTTAGAGGTCTGATCATACTGCCCCAAAAGGAGATAATAGTAATCCTTTGGAGTCAATTCATCATCGCGGACATTGTTTTTGATCTGGTACTCACGTGCGTATTCCAGACTGACTGGTGCATCGTAATACCTTGCCAAATCCTTGGCCAAAGTGGTCTTCCCATTGCTGGCACTTCCCATAATCAACACTTTCTTTGTAAACTGACGACGGAAGGGTTGAGCAATATATTTCCAATATTTGCTTGGATTTTCTCGAATCATAGTCGCTGAGATGCCAAACTTTCTTTCTTGCAGGACAGTCTCAAAGCCACGTTTAGATAATTCTTGCTGGTAATCTGCCTCTCCCACAAAAAAGATTAGTTCTTGCTGAGTTTCATCATAGGAAATCTCTGCAAACATCTGATTCAACCACTCCTGCCAGCCCATAGGGTAACGGGGAAGATTGGTTTCATCTAACTTGCAGACAGAGGTCAACTCGTCATCACCAAAGGCCTCTCGGATATAGCGGAATCTCTTCTGAAGAGTTAAGCCTACCCGCTCCCCTTGGTCTCCCTCATAGCCTGAAACGACAACCCAGACCTGGTCACACTGCCGCTTGGCTCGCTGAATCAGATCGATATGTCCTTGATGAAGTGGAGCAAAGGTTCCAAATACCACTGCTGTTTTCTTTTTCATAAACCTATTACCTTTTTATGGTTTTTGATATTTTTGTTATCTATGTTTTTATTATAAATTATATTTTTGTTTTGTCAATAGTTTTTTATTATTTTTTATAAAAAAGTAGCAAAAAAGAGAATCAAGATTGCTCCTGATTCTCCATTTTTATGCAATATCAAATTTTAACTGGCCTGCTTTAACACCAATCTTAAGTGTGCTGCCTGCCACTAATTCTCCCTTGAGAAGAAGTTCTGCCAACTTGTCCTCCACTTCTGTTTGCAGGGTTCTGCGAAGTGGACGAGCTCCCATCTCTGGGTCATATCCTTGATTTGCCAACAATTTCAGTGCTGAAGCTTGTAATTTCAAGTCAATGCCTTTTTCAGCCAAACTTGCCACTAAAGGTTTAACCATAATCTTCACCACTTCCTGCATATGGTCGCTAGAAAGGCTATGGAAGACCACCTTTTCATCAATACGGTTGATAAATTCAGGTCTATAAGCCTTTTTCAGCTCTTCAAACATACGTTTTTCCATATTTTCCTGGTCAAAACGAATGTCCTTTGCCCCAAAACCAACTGTCTTGTCATCACGAAGGGCTGTCGCACCAAGGTTTGATGTCATGATGATAATGGTATTTGAAAAGTCAACCTTGCGACCCTTGCTATCGGTCAAGACACCGTCATCCAAGACCTGCAAGAGAACATTAAAGATGTCTGGGTGGGCCTTCTCTACCTCGTCAAAAAGGAGAACGGAATAGGGTTTGTTGCGAACCTTCTCGGTCAACTCCCCACCTTCTTCGTAACCCACATAGCCCGGAGGAGCTCCATTGAGACGACTGGCCGCAAATTTCTCCATATACTCACTCATATCAAAGCGGATAAGGGCTGATTCGTCGTCAAAAAGAACTTCTGCCAGAGCTTTGGCCAATTCGGTCTTACCGACACCTGTAGGCCCTAGGAACATAAAGGAACCAATCGGACGCTTATGACTGCGAATCCCTGACTGGTTGCGGCGAATGGCACGGCTAATGCTTGAAACAGCTTGATCTTGACCGATGACACGTTTGTGCAATTCAGCTTCCAAATTCAAGTATTTCTTAGCATCAGTCTGAGTCAGTTTTTGAACTGGGATACCTGACAAACGACTCAAGGTGGTCAAAATATCAGACTCTGTCACCAAGTCTTTATAGACAGGCACTTCCTCTTCTTTAGCAATTAGTTGAGCAGCTTGTTTCCACTTGCCATCCATCAAGGCCTTGTCAGCTGGACTCAAACCTGAATCATCTGCTTTTACATGCTTTGCCTTATTTTGCACTGTTGCTGCTGCCTCATCCAAGAGATCGATAGCAGAGTCTGGCAAATGGCGACTAGTCAAGTAACGATGAGCCATCTTGACGGCTGTTTCAACCGCTTCATCTGTGATTTGCACACGGTGATGTTTCTCATAAGTCGCCTTCAAACCTTGCAAAATGGTCATGCTGTCTGCCACACTTGGCTCTTCAATCGTCACTTTGGCGAAACGACGAGAAAGTGCCGCATCTTTTTCGATATGTTTTTGGTATTCTTCCTGAGTGGTGGCACCAACCGTTCTCAAAGTTCCACGCGCCAAGGCTGGCTTCAAGATATTGGCCGCATCCAGAGTTGAGTCAATCCCACTCCCAGAACCCATGATAGTGTGGAGTTCATCGATAAAGAGGATGACTTGCCCATCTTCTTCAATATCCTTGATAATATTGTTCATGCGTTCTTCAAAGTCACCACGGAAGCGTGTCCCTGCAACGACATTCATCAAATCAAGCTCTAACACGCGCATCTTAGCCATTTCCGCAGGTACATCACCACTAGCAATACGCTGAGCGAGCCCAAGCGCCAAGGCAGTTTTCCCGACACCAGCATCCCCAACCAAGACAGGATTGTTCTTGGTCTTACGACTCAAGATTTGAATCATACGCGAGATTTCCTTATCCCGACCGATGACTGGTTCTAACTTGCCAGAACGCGCTTGCTCTGTCAAATCATGCGTATAGTCCTCGAGACCACCACTCGGAGTCTGGGGCATGCCCATCATATTAGCCATAGAATTTTGCTTGTCAGCTACTGTACGATGGCGTTGGCGTAAAGCTTTGAGATCTTCACGAGTCCAGCCTGCACGTTCTTCTAAATTTCGACGAAGTGCAGCAATCTTAACCTGATCTTTCTTGTCTTCATAAGAAAAACCAGCCCTCTCCAAGATACGGGTCGCCAAGGCATTGCCATCATGCAAAATCGCATAGAGGACATGCTCTGTCCCTAGCACCTTTGCATGGACCACTGATGCCACATATTCTGCTTCATCAAAAAGGACCTGCAAACGATGAGAAAACGGCAATTCCGTAAAAGTTTCATCCTGGCTATAGTCCGTTTCAGTCAGTTCCAAAGCCACCTCTTCTAAACGGTCCATCTCATATGGATAATCATTTAAAGTCGCCCCTGCCACACTATAACTGTGATTGGACATGGCAATCAACAAATGCCATGACTCTAGGTAACGAGCTCCAAAATGGCCAGCAACCATGTAGGCACTTTCGATACATTCATTCAATGCTTTTGAATAGTTCATCTTACTTCCCTTTTCTATCTACCTCTTGTATGACCTGTCGTAACATATTAGCACGAAGAACTGGAGCTTCTTCTCCTAGAACGCGATCCAAAGCTACTGATACTAGCAAATTCATCTCCTGCTTGGTCATCAATTCCTGCTCAACCAAAAGCTGGAGAATATCTTCATAAATTTCTTGACTAACTCGCTTACCAATCGAGTAAAGCAGCTCCCTGAGCATTTCATGATGACTAGAAAACTCAATCCGTCCTATACGAATGTAGCCTCCGCCACCACGCTTACTTTCAACCAAGTAGCCTCTACTTTCCGTAAAGCGTGTCTTGATTACGTAGTTAATCTGACTAGGAACAACCTGAAAGGTATCTGCCAACTGACTACGTTGCAACTCCACGATACCAGATTGATCTAAAATCGCCTTGATGTAGGCCTCAATATGATCCGATGTATTTTTAAATCTCATTACAAACCCACCTCTCTCTTTAAACCTTGACTATCTTTGACTATACTATCATTTAACACTCTATAAGTCAAATTTTTAGGGCTAAGCCCTTGGAAATACTGACTTTCTTCAAAAACAATTAGGCATTAAATCGCCTTAGTTTTTCTTGAAAGTTCCTAAAAAAGTGCACAAAAAAGAGCCCTAAAATGGGCGTAATATTGACGAGTTCAGCAGGCAAGAAACTAGCACGGTCAAACGTGCTTTTTTTATTACCTGCTAATATTATAGCATATCCTCTCAAACTTATATATAACCCGAATCCCGCAAAAGAAAAAGATAAAAGCATAGAGGATAGGGCGAAAGCCTCTCGCACTTTTATTTTATCAAATAGCAATATGAGAAGCAAGGATAAAAAGCCCTCAGAAATAAATCTAAGGACTTAAATAACGATGTGTTGGTTCGCTCACTTAATTAGTATACTTAATACTATTCAATTATAGTTTACTTTGAAATGTTCTTAATCCTTTCTGTAAATTTTTGAATCGCATTCAGTTCTGCAGGTCTTAAATGAGGGTACGCCTTAGTCCTCCCCCCATTTCGTTTAATATGTCCAAATTCAAGTAAATGAGTAAGAGATCCGTATTTAAAACTATATACGACCCAAACTCCATTTCTCACTCTTTTCTTACGCCATCCTTTTGAATATTTACCTGTTCTTTTAGGGCTAGTTTCCTTTAATTCTTTAACTGTTTCTTTAGCGACTTGCTCCGCAATTTTATCAACTTCTTCATTAACCTCTTCGCAATATTCTGCTAAAATATTTGCTAATTGTGCTGCTAAATCCATTTTCTAAAAACTCCTTCTATTTTTTTAAAATATCAACTTTTTACCCCCTTTTTGGTTGACAGCTTCCGACTTGGAAAAAGTTACCGCTCCCGGTACCTAAAATCAACGAAAATGCTTTACAAAGTGGGGGGGAGTGTCAATATCCTTTCAATTCTATAAATCTTTTAGCGATTACCTTTCTACGGCTATTTATATAACGAGTAGTTTTATTTAGTTTCTCTGCCACGTCTTCCCAAGTCGCACCAGCTTCTAAATATCTCATTTTAAAAATTACTAGATCACTTTCAATTAAGTTTTCCATCAAGGTATCTACAACTAGTTTGAAACCTTCTAAATATCTTAGTGTTTGGTCTTCTTCAATTCTAATGATTGTCGCTTCAGTAGGACTAGATACTGTCTTGCCTTTCCTACCAGTATAATCTTCAGTGCTATGTTTCTTATTATGTATCAGTTCCTGTCTTCTCAAATAAATTTTATTAGCAAGCGTTCTATATCGTCCTAACTCAATATCTATCCCGTCCAGGTCCCTGTTACTCAACTCGTACATAGGCAAGTACCTCCACTTAAATTTAAAAATTTTTTTATCTTTCAATTTGTCAAATTGTAAATTCTGTCAAACTGACAAAAAGCGCTAAAAGCCTTCCAACACTCCACTTACCAGGTATCATTGTTTTAAGTTTGACAACTCTTCAGTATGACAAGTTCAAGGGAAATTTCTTTAATTTATCCCCTCAGTTTCTCATATCTTACATTCTGTGAAACTCACTCCATTCTGTAAACCCCTGATATACCTTGCTTTCAAGCTATTACTTCTTTTCAGTTTATGCTTACTTTGTTATGTGAAACTTAGTAAAGCACAAAAGTAGGACTAGCGATATCTCTTCTGTTTCAGCCATATATCACTAGCCTTACTTAATTTGTTCCCTATTTTTCTAAATACTCTTTAATGTCCCGATATTCCTTAGAAAAATCCATCCACCCGCTAATATCAGGGTTTAAGAATGGTAGGACAGTAAGCGGACTTACTTCCGTTCGATATAGCGATAGAGAATGTTTCTGACTTATTTCCCTGACTACACCTGTATGGATTTCTTCTACATCCTTCTTTAGTTCTTGAATTTCATCATATGCGTCCAGAATTCGTCTAAGTTTCTTTCGGTATTGTTTATAGATCTTCTTAGTTTCCATCCGTTGCTTAGTTTCTTTAAAAATGTATTCAAAGATGACTGCTTTAGCTTCTGAAAAATCACTATTATATTTTTCCTGAAGAGAATTAATAGCTTTTTCCATCTTTTCAAGCTGTTCCAAAGACTCTAAGTTGTTAGATAAAAAATTATCTATATTCTCAAATGAAACTGTTTGATTGCCTAAAAGGCTTTTTCTTTTTTCGCTTAACTGTTCTCGTGCTGAATTAATCTTACTTTTTTTATTATCTAGATCATCCAGTGTTTCAAATACTTGATTAATATCCATTTCTTTCTCCTAGTTCCATTGAATAAGATAACCACAATCTTCTTCAATTTTTTTTACATCAAATCGGGTATGTAAAATCAACCTTTTCCCGAAATAGTCATTCGCATTCGCCCAGCTAAGTGTATCTTTCTTGCGATCAAACAAAGTAACAAAGTTTTCTAGATCTCCGATAAAACCTTTTTTGTCGCCTTTATTCCCTAATGTTGTATCATCTACAATTAAAAAGTTATCTACAAAGAATGTTTCACTTGTCCCTGTCTCTTTATCAACTTTAAGAAGATAATTTCCTGAAGTGTCTTTCATTTTTTCTAAGACACTAAATAGTGATTGACTAACAACTATAGATACATTTCGCTCTGGATTGATTGAAGAAACAATAGATTTCAAGTCGTCGATACTTGTAGCAGTCTGCACTTTCGCAGTTTGGAGAATTTTCCCAATCTCTCTATTTCGTGTTCTACGTTTTAATTTAATAATCTTCTTACCAAGAAAATCCGTTAAATTATATTGGCCATCATCTAATTGTTCCTGTGAAAAATCAAGTTTTCCACTGAATAATTTAACTAAGTAATCAACGCTGATAGTTTCCTTTTTATCTGCTTCTGTTCTCTCAACCGAATTTTCGCTAACTTCTTGTAATGAATCAGATTCAAAGTCAGTTACTTCATACTTCCCACCACGGGTACGAGTCTCAATAACATTTACTAGATCAACCAGTTCTTTACGTTGATGTTCATTTTCGTAACTATCAAGGATTGGTTTTTCAATGAGTACATGATTATTTTCTACGTTCATCCCTCTAGTGTTATAACCCGTACTTCGGATATAAGCTTCTAGATTTTCTTTTTGTTTAGCTAAGTTATTTGTCATTTTTTTGCTCCTTCATCTTTTAATATCTGATTTTTGTTTGTAATTTTTTCTAAAATTCTTTTCTTTTAGCTTTTCTTTTATGACTCTCCGAGCCTTTAGAATCATTTTTTCTAGATTTTGATTTGTCTTGTTTGTTAGCATATTTTTCTAGTATTTCTTGTTTCCGTTGTTCTAAGCTATCACCTTCTTTTTTACACTGAGAAAAGATTTTCTGTCTTTTATCTGGATCCATAGAAAACTTATTGGCTACTACATACCCTAAAGAAGTATCTCCTGACATCTCCCTCACCCCCTTTCTATGCAAACAAAAAGGGACATACCACTAGCATTATATGCTTACGGTATGTCCCTGAGTTGTTCTCAATAGACTTATTTTTTAGTTTCTTTTTTGACTAGATGGGTAAACTTCCCATCTGAATAGAATAAAGTAACTTCTCCAAAACTTGGAACTTTTTCTATCTCTATTATACCACATTTTTCATAGACAACAAAGCCTTTTTCTGTTGCAAATCGCATTTTATCATCATTCATTGAAATTCTCCCCTCACTGTATTTATAGTGTATCTCTTGTCTTTGATCGTGAAAGCTTTGAAAGTGTTCCCTTCTAAACCTTTCAAAATTCTACTTGAATTTCTAGCATTGTAAACCGTTCGTAGTTCGCTACTGTCTAAGTTTGTATTAAAAATCGTAGTTTCTCGATTATTGATAATATCAAACAAGAAATCCTGTTCCCAATCGCTCTTAGGTGTTACCGTCCCATTTTTTGCCCCCAAGTCATCGATGATTAGAAAATCTACATCAACTAACTTTTTAACCGCCTCATACTCTGTTAAGTTTGCATTTCTTCCATAAGCCCAGCCTTCTTTTATCTGCTTGATAATCTCGGTTAAGCTGACAAACAAGACACTCTTAGGCTCGTTCTTCTCTCTGAAGCTCTCATTGATTTCTTTGGCCAGGGCAAGAGATAAATGACTTTTCCCTATTCCTGTGCTACCGCTGATTAAAGTATTTCCTGTCATACCTGCAAGGTACTTCTGGACTTGCCCCTTTACAAACTCTAACATCTGATGCTCTTCTGTCGTCTTAACAAAGAAATTATCAAACGTTGCCCCCTTCAACTCGTTAGGGATCGTACTATCACGCATTAAGACATCATAAGTTTTAAAGTAAGCCTGTCTATCCTCAAACTGCTGTAATAGGTCTTGCTCTTTTTGTTTAATATCCTCCTTCACACACTCCGGGCAAAATGCTTGTAGTTTTCTTTCTGAACCCCCTAACACTGGTACAGAAATTTCCCAATAATTGACCTGGTGAATATCGCAAACTTTATCCGATATTTTTCTGTTATTAAATTCTTTAAATTGTTCCTTCATCTTTGCAACTCCTAAAATGGTAGGTCTGGGAAGTTATCTTCGGACTTCCCTTTTATGGTTTTAGGCTTTTGATTCAAATAACCGTCAAACTTAGATCCAAAAAGTGTTTCTGGTCTCAGATACTTAGAAAATTCAGGACTATCCTTCCATTCTGCCGTTTTAATATCTATCACCTGTTTAAAATCTTCAAGTGTATAGCCTTCTTTGAATCGTGCCATTATCGGCTTCAAATTTTTGTCCAAATATTTATAATTTTTCCCTACTGTATGATTCAGATAAGCTAGAGGGATTCTTATTAAATACTTCTCAGGATGTCCTTTAGCTATTTCCTCGATCATTCTCGGAGTTAACCAATTTGGGAAAGTAAAGTCAGGTTTACCTGACAATATATATTCTTTATATAATTCTTTATATAACTCTTTATCTTTCTCTGACTCTTTCTCTATCTCTATCTCTGTTGGACATGAGTTGGAAATATTCTTTTTATTTTGGACATTCTCCAATTTTGGTAAATTTTGACTATTTTTTCTTTGGTCTCGCTTGTATTTTGCCCAATTTGTTTCACTCTCAACCATGGCTTTTGCTTGCGATAATGTAGCATGGCCATCATCATCAATCTGAATCAATCCACATCTTGTAAAATATGCAACTGTCATATTTATATCATCTTCAGAAACATCCAGTTTTAAAGCTAATTCCTGTACCAAACTATCAAAATATCCTTCATAGTACAAAATGCAGTCATCTTCTAAACTTTCCAACATAAGACGGATATAAATCACTATCATAGTGTAGCCACCAGGCATATTTTTAAGTCGCTTAATAAAAAGATTATCAAAAAACTTCTTATCAACTTTTAACCAAAAATATATTTTAGTCTTTGCCATCATCTACCCCCAAAAACTTTAAAACATCTGAGATTTTATAATACGCTTTTCTAGTATCTTCAATAGGCGGTATATACTGCGGTAGTCCTGCACATTCCCATTTTGTCAAGGTTTTATCTCCTATGCCCAGTTCTTCCTTTAGTTCCACCTTGCTGATTAAATCTAATCTTTTTTGAGGTACTTTCTCATGACTTTTTAAATACAGTTCCACTGCTTCCAAAATCTTAGACTTTAAATCTTCAATCATTTTTTCAAACATCTTAGTACCCCCATGGCTTAACCCCTGCAAGCTGAATATATCGCCCATAATCAGGGTTTAAATCCTCGCTAGGTGTTTCTATTGTCTGTGTACTTTCTCGCTCAATTTGGGCGCTTTTTTGACGGTCTCGGTGGTTTAGATACATGAGAAAGCCAACCAATATCACGGTAAAAATAAGCGCCTGCGTATTGCTTAAATCTAGTTCATTCATGCTATGCCCTCGCTTGGTAATTCTTGATATAATTTACTTGATAGCTTCGCTCCATCTTCAGAAAGTCGTACACCTCTTCTAGAGTTACTTTATCATCTAAAAAGTCAATGATGAACTGAAAGAGGTTCGGATTTCTATCCTTGATTTCAGTAATTCGGTTGTCAAATTCTGATTGTGTCATGTTATCTAGATCTAGAGTCATATTTTTCTCCATTAGTCTTTCCTTGTCCTTTTTCTTGCCTGTTTTCTATATGGTATGCTTCACCACTCCAAACGCTGGGCGATTGCCCCAAGTTGGCGAACGCTTGTAGCGGTGTTTCGTGAGTAATTACCCATCTTTCAGCTAAACAAGGTCTTAGAATCACCCTGTCAGCACTTGATTTTCAAAACCTTTTCTAATTGCTTGCCTGCTCTTCGGTTTTTCTTTATGTATTTGATAGAATAGATATTTTTTGATATAATCAAAGCATAGAAAAAATTTCTATACTCTGAATTGTGTCGCTTGCTCGCCTTGGCCAAAATTTGAGCAAGTGATTTTTTTATTTTCTTTTTGCATGATTACTACCTGACTTTGGTTTATAAAGCAAGTCTTTGCTTTCGATAAGATCTAGAATCCAACTGATTCCCTGTTCTACTGTTTCAAGAAATGCGCCCAGGTCTTCACTGTCCAAGTTCTCGTAATTCATACAAAGATATTCGGCTAGTTGTCTGTCTTTCTCAACTAGCTTTTTAAAATCCTTGGAATACTTGGGAATTTCTAACCCTTTGGCATTTGTAACTGTCTTAAAATCATTTTCCATTTTCTATACTCCTATACTTTAAAAATTAATTCCTTAATTTCTGAATACCCCCTATTCAAATTAATCATAGCTATTGCCATATCTTCCAAGCGCTGATAGCTTGTCAGTTCTACACTTGTCAAGCCATCGATACCGTTCTTACTTTCTCGCTCCTTCATGAGTTGCGCTTTATTCTTCCCTGTCACTCCCTTTAGTAGTAAGTTTGTAAGTGTACTATAGGCATGCTTGGGGGCTTTCTCCCATGTTTGAATAGCTTCAGTTAAACTTTTACGCTTTGGCTTTTCCAGTTCTCTTTGAAGATAGCGTTTAGAAAGTTCATCACGCATTTCAAAAAAGGCTTTGACCAAGTTCTTCTTAAACTCTTTTACGGGTTCTGTATTTCGTAAGTAAGTGATCAGCAATGTTGCTTGTTGCTCGTTCAAAATATAATCCCGTACATTTTGCCCACTCTCTGAAGGTGAAATTTTAAATTGCACCTTCCCGAAGCTTTCAAAGTCCTCTCGGTGCTTATTCAGCAAAATCTTCAAATGTCTGTGCTTAATTTCAGCGCATTCTGCAACGATACTGCTCAGTGTATACGGCTCTTTCTTGCCGTCCATATAAACCAATTCCATTGGTTCGCTCCTTTCTTATTTTTGTCAATGCTTGCCACCTAAAACAGTACCAAAGTAAATCATTGAGGTAGGGAAAATTTAGGAGAGAATAAACCCCTACAAACCCTTGATACTGCCATAGGTAGCAAGCAAATCACTCTAGCAAATATTTAGCTAGAACCGTTTATCAATCCCCAGTGGTAAAGCACCATACAAGAAATTTGTAAACATAAACTAATGCTGTAATTGGGACTCTCCTTTCTAATAATCTTCAGCAAGCCACTCCATGGCTTTTTGATAAATGCTAGGTTTTACTTCGCCACCGTCTCGGATTTTTCTGTAAGTAATTGGATTAACTCCAATTTCCTCGCTGGCTTTTTTAGCAGTCAAATTCTTGTCTGCTTGCTTTCGGCGAATTGCTTTTGCTTGTGTCGAGGTGATAAGCAATACAGTTCCCTCCTCTCTTATTTTGTAAAGTTTATCTTTACTTAGACTAAGTATATACTGTTTTTCTTTACTTGTCAAGAAAAAATATATAAAAACTTTACAAAAGTATTTTTAGCGGTTATAATTTAACTGAGGTGATAAAATGTCAACAATAAAAAATAATTTAAAAGTTTTAAGAACTGGGAAAGGAATAACTCAAGATAAATTAGCCGAAATTATAAATGAACGACTAAAAGAAAATGAGAAGCCAATATCCAAAATGGTGATATCTAACTGGGAAAATAATAAACATACTATCAAACCAGAAAAAGCTCAGATTCTAGCTGACTTCTTTGGAGTAAGCGTTGCCCACTTATTAGGAATAGATATTGAAAAAATAAATGAATTTGGTTCAACGTACAAAAACGTTGAAGAACATATAAATAATCCTGTAAAGTATGACAATTTTGGAAAAGGATTGCTTAATCATAGTCAATCGTATATGTTTACAATTGAAGAACTAATAAATGCTGATAAAGAGAAAAATACAAATTTTGCAGATATTTTAATCAACTATATTTCTTTAAATGACTATGATAAAAAAATAGCTTTTGATTTAGTTCAAAAACTATCTGAGAGAGACAACGAAAAGGAGTAACCCCCATGGGATTTTTTGATACTGTAAAACAAGAAGGTAGTTTTTCTACCGCTTCTGGAGTAAATGGACTACACTACGTTGTCCTCCAGGTAACTTTGAAAGAAAAGTTTTTCGGCACTGGATCAGGAAACCTTACAGAATTAGAAGATGTTATCAATAAACAAGCTTCAAAAGGTTATCGCCTACATACCATCACAACCGCCAATGGTGGAAGCAAAGGACTGGGTGGTGGTGACCGTATCCAGGCTACAATGGTTTTTGAGAAGATTATCTAAAACCTTTCCTGATTTCTAAGCTTTTCTCTGTTTAGATAATTAGAATAGCCACCTAACATTTAATAATGAATTCTCTTCATTTGCTGAAATATAGCCAAATTACTTTAGTGAATTACAAGAAGAATACAATGACTATACCCTCAAAGTGACAAGTCGGAACAAAGATAAAAATTAAAAATATACTTTACTTGCTAAAATAGTAATTCCAGAATTTATTTTGTACAACAAGAAAAACATAAGTATTTATAAAGAAAGATAAAATGAATTATTCAAACTTAGATGATGCACAAGTGCAAGAAATTATAAATAGATTAAAACATCCTAAAAATCAGCTAACTTTTGATCAGATTTACAACACCATTTCCGCAATGTTTGGTAAAATAGAAGTGGACGAGACTATAATTGACGATGATGATATCCAATATATTCTTCATATCTTTCGAGGTAGATTAAACAATGAACGTTTCAGCATACATCTTCGACTAAAAGATTTTCACGACCACATAGTTAGAGTTGACATTCATCCATCGAACAGACACATTAATCCTGATGGAAAAGTTATTATTGGTAGTCATATACATATCTATTCCAATAAACACGACAAGAGAGATTCCATTGCAATACCTTTGAAAGATTCTAACTTCCCTAATGTAAATCAGATAATAGATGTATTTACGGAATTTATATCATACACAAATATAAGAAAGGAGAAAGATAATGAATAAGTCCAACACATTGAAAAAAGTATACTTCGACTGGCTTATGAAAGAGTATCGCTTCGCTGATCTTGACAATCATACCGTTGAAATCAGTACTCCTTTTTTAGATAACGATTTTGACCATATCATTCTATATGCTGAATTCTTGAACAATGGTCGAGTTACCTTAACAGATGACGGCTGGACTATCAACAACCTAAAAAGTCACGGCGTAAATTTAAACGGGCGAACCTTACATAAAAACAATATTCTAAACACAATTGTGAGTAGTCTAGGCACTGAGTTAAATAATAATGAACTTTGTATAACTACTAGCTTGGAAAAATTTCCTCTAGCTAAACAACGTCTTCTTCAAACAATCATGCAAGTAAATGATATGATTGTATTAAAAGATAAAAATGTAAAGAATATTTTCCATGATGAAGTCGAGGAAATTTTAAGAAAAAGAGAAGTATTTTTTACAAGCAGAACTTCGTTTTCTGGTAAAGAAGGAATTACAGTTCAATTTGATTTTACAATCCCTACACGAAAAAACGAAAAATTGATTAGAACTATTTCAAATGGTAATGATCTTAACAGAGCAAAATTACTTGCAATGGATACTAGAATTCTCCAAAATCATAAACATAATGCAGAATATGTTGCACTTATTGATGACACAAGTCATAAGTTTGAAAAAATGGTAGAAACAAAGGCAATCTTTGAAGAAAATACCAAAGCAAAAATTTTACTGTTGCCTCATACTAAATTTTTAGAAGAAGAAGACATATTGACAAACTTCGCTTAAATAGTTTTAAATTCTAAAGTTACTCCAGTCTTCTTACTTTAAATATCAATTTAAAGTTGACAAATGGCTTCAAATGGATTAAGCTTAATTTAATCTTATGAATGGTTGCAGTAGCGACCTACCAAAAGGAGCCTCTAACGAAGCTCCTTTTGTGCTTTGTTTCGAGGTATAATCAATGAGCCTTTTTACAAAGATTAAAAATTGATAAATACTTTGATTAGGAATTTTCACTAATTAAGTTTAACGCCTCTACAAGCTCTATATAACCTTGTTTCCTATTCTGGTACAAATTACTATCCATCCTCTTAAAATCGAAAATAGAGGGGTTCTCGTAGCTCCTCGCATGGTATAAACTCAAAACCTTTTCTAATTGCTTGCCTGCTGATGGAAAAGGAGTTAAAACCATGAAAATTACACAACACACGAAAAAAGACGGATCAGCAGTCTACCGCTCTAGTATCTATCTTGGCATTGATTCTGTGACTGGTAAGAAGGTCAAGACTACCATATCAGCACGAACAAAGAAAGAACTCAGAAATAAGGTCACCCAGACTAAGGTAGAATTTGAGAAAAACGGCTCGACACGGAAACAACGCTCACATATAACAACCTATAGCGAACTTGTGGACTTATTTTGGCAAACCTACCAGCATACCATAAAGACTAATACGCAGATAAAGATAAAAGGCTGCTTAAAAAACTACCTCTTGCCCTCATTTGGTACTTACAAACTAGATAAACTTACACCTGTCATTATCCAAACTCAGGTAAATAAATGGGCGGATGAGTATAATCAGGACGGAACGGCGGGATATAAAGAATACAATCACCTTCACGCCTTAAATAAACGTATTCTACAGTA
>CAUUIG010000001.1:0-56298 GCA_963545095.1 uncultured Streptococcus sp. | reverse complement strand
AAAAACACGCAGGATTTATGATCAATGTTGCTGACGGAACGGCCAAAGACTACGAAGACTTGATTGAGTCTGTGATTGAAAAAGTCAAGGAACACTCTGGCGTTACTCTTGAGAGAGAAGTCCGTATTTTAGGTGAAAGCAAGTAGAAAGCTGTAGTTGAAAAGCTGCTGCTATATCATGGCAAGGGGGTGAAAGCCTATCGTTAGTGCAGAAGAATGTAGGCAGTTCAATCTCCTACACGAGGTAGTGGCGGCCTGACAGAGCCCTGATCTGTTAATCTATGAAAAAGAAGGAATAAATGACAATTGAAAAAACCAATTATTGAATTCAAAAACGTCTCTAAAGTTTTTGAAGACAGCAACACTAAGGTTCTCAAAAATATCAACTTTGAGTTGGAAGAGGGGAAATTCTACACTCTCTTAGGCGCATCTGGTTCAGGAAAATCAACCATCCTAAACATCATTGCAGGGTTGCTGGATGCGACGACAGGAGATATTTTGCTAGATGGTGTCCGAATCAATGACATCCCAACCAACAAGCGAGACGTCCATACGGTCTTCCAATCCTATGCCTTGTTTCCACATATGAATGTGTTCGAAAATGTTGCCTTTCCACTCCGTTTGCGTAAAATTGACAAAAAAGAAATCGAGAAACGCGTAGCGGAAGTTCTCAAGATGGTTCAGTTGGAAGGGTATGAGAAGCGTTCCATCCGTAAACTTTCTGGAGGACAACGTCAGCGTGTGGCTATTGCCCGTGCCATCATCAACCAACCCCGTGTGGTTTTGTTGGATGAGCCCTTGTCAGCGCTGGACTTGAAATTAAGAACAGACATGCAGTACGAACTCCGTGAACTGCAACAACGATTGGGCATTACCTTCGTCTTTGTCACTCACGATCAGGAAGAAGCCCTTGCCATGAGTGACTGGATTTTCGTTATGAATGATGGCGAGATTGTCCAGTCTGGAACACCTGTGGACATCTACGATGAGCCGATCAATCACTTTGTTGCCACCTTTATCGGTGAGTCAAATATCTTGCCAGGAACCATGATTGAGGACTACTTGGTTGAGTTTAACGGCAAACGCTTCGAAGCGGTCGACGGTGGGATGAAGCCAAATGAGCCAGTCGAAGTCGTGATTCGTCCAGAGGACTTGCGCATTACCCTTCCTGAAGAAGGCAAGCTCCAAGTTAAGGTCGATACTCAACTTTTCCGTGGGGTTCACTATGAAATCATCGCCTATGATGAGCTTGGAAATGAATGGATGATCCACTCAACTCGTAAGGCCATTGTGGGTGAGGAAATCGGTCTGGACTTTGAACCAGAAGACATCCACATCATGCGTCTCAACGAAACCGAAGAAGAGTTTGATGCCCGTATCGAAGAGTACGTGGAAATCGAAGAGCAAGAAGCAGGTCTGATCAATGCAATCGAGGAGGAAAGAGATGAAGAAAACAAGCTCTAAACTCTTTGTAGTGCCCTACATGCTTTGGATTGCCCTCTTTGTCCTGGCACCCTTGGTCTTGATTTTCGGTCAATCCTTTTTCAACATTGAAGGCCAGTTTAGTTTAGAAAACTATAAGTCCTACTTTGCGTCACAAAACTTAACCTATCTCAAAATGAGTTTCAACTCAGTGCTTTATGCAGGGATTGTGACCTTTGTGACTCTGCTTATCAGCTATCCAACAGCCCTCTTTTTGACTCGTCTCAAGCACCGTCAACTCTGGCTCATGCTGATTATTTTGCCAACTTGGATTAATTTGCTTCTTAAAGCCTATGCCTTTATCGGAATTTTTGGTCAAAATGGCTCTATTAACCAATTTTTGGAATTCATCGGAATTGGTTCACAGCAGTTGCTCTTTACCGATTTCTCCTTTATCTTTGTCGCAAGCTACATCGAGCTTCCCTTTATGATTTTGCCGATTTTCAATGTCTTGGACGATATGGATAACAATCTCATCAATGCCAGCTATGACCTCGGTGCGACCAAGTGGGAGACCTTCCGTCATGTCATCTTCCCTCTGTCTATGAACGGTGTGCGAAGTGGGGTTCAGTCCGTCTTTATTCCAAGCTTGAGTCTCTTCATGCTGACCCGTTTGATTGGTGGGAACCGCGTTATTACTCTGGGGACAGCCATTGAGCAGAACTTCCTAACCAATGACAACTATGGTATGGGTTCAACCATCGGTGTGATTCTCATCCTGACCATGTTTATCACCATGTGGGTGACCAAGGAAAGGAGAGAACGATGAAAAAATTTGCCAACCTTTATCTAGGACTGGTCTTTCTTGTCCTCTACCTGCCGATTTTTTACCTGATTGGCTACGCCTTTAATGCAGGAAACGACATGAATAGCTTTACAGGCTTTAGCTTGAGTCATTTTAAAACTATGTTTAGTGATGGTCGTCTTATGTTGATTGTGACTCAGACCTTTTTCTTGGCCTTTCTGTCAGCCTTGATTGCGACCATTATCGGGACTTTTGGAGCTATTTACATCTACCAGTCTCGTAAGAAATACCAAGAAGCCTTTCTTTCACTCAATAATATCCTCATGGTTGCGCCTGACGTTATGATTGGTGCCAGCTTCTTGATTCTCTTTACCCAACTCAAGTTTTCACTTGGCTTTTTGACCGTTCTATCTAGTCACGTAGCCTTCTCCATTCCTATCGTGGTCTTGATGGTCTTGCCTCGTCTCAAGGAAATGAACGGTGACATGATTCATGCGGCCTATGACCTTGGTGCCAGTCAATTTCAGATGTTCAAGGAAATCATGCTTCCTTACCTGACTCCGTCTATCATTGCAGGTTATTTCATGGCCTTCACCTATTCGCTAGATGACTTTGCCGTGACCTTCTTTGTGACGGGAAATGGCTTTTCAACCCTATCAGTCGAGATTTACTCTCGTGCTCGCAAGGGGATTTCGCTAGAAATCAATGCCCTGTCTGCCCTCGTCTTTCTCTTTAGTATTATCCTAGTGGTTGGCTATTACTTTATCTCACGTGAGAAGGAGGAGCAAGCATGAAAAAACTCTATTCATTTTTAGCAGGAATTGCAGCCATTATCCTGATCTTGTGGGGAATTGCGACTCATCTAGACAGTAAAATCAATAGCCGAGATAGTCAAAAATTGGTTATCTACAACTGGGGAGACTATATCGATCCAGAACTCTTGGAGCAGTTCACGGAAGAAACAGGAATCCAAGTCCAGTACGAGACCTTTGACTCCAACGAAGCCATGTATACCAAGATCAAGCAGGGTGGAACGACCTACGATATTGCCATTCCTAGTGAATACATGATCAACAAGATGAAGGACGAAGACCTCTTGGTACCACTTGATTATTCAAAAATTGAAGGTCTTGAAAATATCGGACCAGAGTTCCTCAATCAGTCTTTTGACAAAGGAAATAAATTCTCCATCCCTTATTTTTGGGGAACTTTGGGAATTGTTTACAATGAAACCATGGTAGAGGAAGCGCCTGAACATTGGAATGACCTCTGGAAACCAGAGTATAAGAACTCTATCATGCTCTTTGATGGGGCGCGTGAGGTATTGGGACTGGGGCTCAACTCCCTTGGCTACAGCCTCAACTCCAAGGATACCCAGCAGTTAGAAGAAACAGTGGATAAGCTCTATAAATTGACTCCAAATATCAAGGCTATTGTGGCGGACGAAATGAAGGGCTACATGATTCAGAATAACGCTGCAATTGGTGTAACTTTCTCTGGTGAAGCTAGCCAAATGCTAGAAAAAAATGAAAATCTACGCTATGTGGTACCGACAGAGGCCAGCAACCTTTGGTTTGACAATATGGTCATTCCAAAAACAGTCAAAAACCAAGATGCAGCCTATGCCTTTATTAACTTTATGTTGAAACCTGAAAATGCTCTCAAAAATGCAGAGTATGTCGGTTATTCAACACCAAACCTACCAGCTAAGGAATTGCTCCCAGAGGAGAAAAAAGAAGACAAGGCCTTCTATCCAGATGCTGAAACCATGAAACACCTAGAAGTTTATGAGAAATTTGACCATAAATGGACAGGAAAATATAGCGACCTCTTTCTACAGTTTAAAATGTATCGGAAGTAGGAGTTAGCAGTCACGAAACGAATCAGTCAAGCTGGTTCGTTTTTTAGAAAAAATAGAAATTATGGTATAATAGTTTTAGGGTGAGAGTTATTAGAATTGTTTATAGCATCTCTGAAAATTTAATTCCAAAGGAGTTCAAAATGAGTCAGACTACGCAAATGCATATATATATATATATAACCTAATAAAAAATGCAAAAATATAGATTGAAACCTACTGAAAATCCAGTAGGCTTTTTGCGTTTCTTGGAGGTATCTAATGGCTAAAAAGTTATTAAATATCACTGAGATTGAGGATAGAACCAAGGTTTTAGTAGAGAATCTTAATAAATCGACATTTATTATTGAATTTGTTTCATTGTTTGACATTACTAAAACGACCATAACAAGAGCAAGTAAAGTAGCATCTGATGATTTTATAATAAAAAACAAATTGTATTTTCGTAAAGTTGAAAATCAGCCATTACTTGCTCTTACTGAGATTGATAAAGAGTTGGAGGATCAGGTTCGTAAATCTCGATTTATTATTACAACAGATTTTCAAGAATTATATGCAAAGGATACACAGACAGGGCTAACTCTAGCAATTTCTTTTAATGATTTACCAGCCCATTGTGATTTCTTCTTACCTTGGAATGGTATTGAAAAGATTGATTATGATAAGGAAAACCCTGCTGATGTAAAAGCGGCAGAGCGTTTTACCAAACTTTATGATGAACTAATTTCTATCAATCCTGAACTAGCAATCACTGAAACTGATGGTAAATCATTTAATCTATTTTTGATTCGTGTTCTTTTTCTACTATTTGCAGAAGATACAAATATCATCTCCAAGGGAACTTTCACAAATGTTATTAAGATGAGGACATCCGAAGATGGTTCTGACTTGAATGAGTGTGTTAGAAAACTATTTACTGTTTTAGATATGCCTGAATTTAGTCGTCAAGATTTGGAGTCGTGGTTATTAGATTTTCCCTATGTAAATGGTAAGCTTTTTTCAGAGCCGCATCATGACCTTATTTTCAATAAAAAAACTCGTCAATTACTCATTGAAGCAGGGGAATTGCTAAACTGGAATGAAATCAATCCAGATATTTTGGGCTCAATGATCCAAACGGTAGCAAATGCAGAAGCAAGATCAACTTCAGGTATGCACTATACTAGCGTGCCCAATATTATGAAGGTCATCAAACCACTATTTTTAGATAATTTACGAGCAGCATTTACGGAATTAGAAGAACGAGCTGACTACTATATAGGAGGTGGTGACTTTAGCGAGGAGCATCGCCGCAAGGAATTGCGACAACTCTTACCCAAGTTAGAAGAGTTACTTACTCGTATGGCATCTATCAAGTTTTTAGACCCTGCCTGTGGTTCTGGAAATTTCCTCATCATTACCTATAAAGAACTTCGTCGTTTAGAAATTAATATCTTAGTCAAACAGTGTGAAATTCGTGACTCCTTGAATGAAAAAGCCGTTTATCAAGGAGAATTGATTGCTGATGCATCTAAGATTTCTCTATCCCAGTTTTCAGGAATTGAATTGGATGATTTTGCTCATGAAGTAGCAAGGCTATCCTTGTATATAGCGGAACACCAGATGAATGTGGAGATGGAAGAAGCGCTTGCTGATGTCCATCCAAGACTACTCCCCTTAAGAGATGCTGGAAATATTCTTTGTGGGAATGCCCTAAGAATTGACTGGGAAACTGTGTTGAATGTCAAGGCAGATGACGAAGTTTATATATTTGGAAATCCGCCGTATATAGGTACTAAAGGAAGAAATCATCAAAATGATGAACAAAAAGATGATTTAGCTTATTCAATTTATCCTGTAGAATCTAGAATTCTTGATTATATATTTGGTTGGTTCTACAAAGCGAGTAAATTCATTAAAGGTAAAAATTCAAAGTATGCATTTGTATCTACTAATTCGTTGTTTCAAGGTGAGCAAGCTCCTCTATTTCAAAACCATATTTTAGATAATTTAGAAATTAGTTTTGCATATCCTTCGTTTAAATGGAGTAATAGTGCTAAAAAGAATGCAGGTGTAATAGTTTCTATTGTCGGAATTCAAAATATAAGTTCTGAAAAGAAATTATTGTTTGAAAAAGACAATATGATGATAGTGGAGAATATTAGTGCATTCTTAAAAAATGGAGAAACTGTTGTTGTTTCAAAAAGACGAAATCCTAGTGAAACATTACAATATGAAATGACTATGGGAAGTTCAGAGTGTGGAGAAAATAATTTAATACTGACACAAAATGAGAAGGATGAAATTTTAAATAGATTCCCTAACTCAAGAAAATTTATTAGAAGATGTTTGAATGCAACTTCATATATGAATGATAAGAAAATATATGCTTTATGGATAGAGAATAAGCAGAGCTCCGAGGCATTATCAATTCCACCAATAAAAAATCGTATTGAAAAAGTTAGAGAATTTAGAGAGACTAGTAAAAGAAAAGGGACTCGAAAGGCTCGAGAATTTCCGTGGGCATTTGCTGAAAAACGCTTTGTTCAAGTTGAAAGTATTATATTACCAGTTGTTAATTCTCAGGATAGGCAATATTTACCTGTAAGTTTTTTAGAGGAAGGTATAGTTGCTACTAATACATTGTGTATTGTATATAATGCACCGATATGGCTAATAGGGATTATTTCATCAAAGATGCATATAGAATGGCTCAAAGAAGTTGGTGGTAGGTTAAAAAATGATTACAGATACGCTCCTGGACTGGTCTATAATACATTCCCAATTCCTGAACTTTCAGATAGTCGGAAAAATATGCTTGAAGAAGCTGTTTTTGAAATGCTGGATGTTCGAGAAGAAGAAGGTGGAACCTTGGCTGAATTGTACGGCGGTGCCAATAAACCGATGAATGAACGTCTTCGTAAAGCACATGAAAAAATTGATGGTATAGTAGAACGTGCTTACCAGCAAAAGCCTTTTGAATCAGATGAAGAACGACTCAGTGTCTTATTGAATCTGTACAAAGAAATGACAGAAAAGGAAGCGAAATGACCTCAAATATATTTGAAATTAATTACAATGGTACAGGTGCTAGTCAATCAAATAATGCACTTGGTATGCGTGAAATGCAGGAGCGCGTATATGCTAAGAGAACTTCTCAACACTTATTGATTAAGGCGCCTCCTGCTTCTGGGAAGTCGAGAGCTCTGATGTTTATTGCTCTTGATAAACTACATGCTCAGGGGCTGAAAAAAGCTATTATAGCTGTTCCAGAAAGGTCTATCGGAAAATCGTTTCGTTCAACAAAATTGACAGAATATGGTTTTTACTGGGATTGGGAAGTTCTTCCCAAAAATAATTTGACTGAACAAGGGACCAGCAAAAGTAAGGTAAAACAGTTTGTAGACTTTATGCATTCAGAGTCACCTGACGATAGAGTTCTAATCTGTACGCATGCTACCTTGCGTTTTGCCTTTGAACAGCTAGCTGATAGTGATTTTAATGACGTTCTTTTAGCTATCGATGAATTTCATCATGTATCTCAACACGATAATTCAGTTTTAGGAAATGCCTTGAGAAACATATTAGCCAATTCAACAGCCCATGTAGTGGCTATGACAGGGTCTTATTTCCGTGGAGATTCTGTACCCATTTTGGCACCCGAAGATGAGCAAAAATTTGACAAGGTATCCTATACTTATTATGAACAGTTGGAGGGATACCAATATCTGAAAAGTTTTGCTATGGGTTATAATTTTTATCGTGGTCGTTACACGGATGCTTTGCACGAAGTATTGGACACAAGCAAGAAAACCATTATTCATATTCCCAATGTAAACTCAGGTGAGTCAACCAAGGATAAGTATGATGAAGTTGACCGAATTTTAGACGAATTGGGGCAAGCTGTTCCAGATCCTAAGACTGGATTATGGTTGGTTACTGAGGAAACAGGTCGTGTATTGAAGGTCGCTGACCTTGTCACAGAAGAAGGGCGTGAAAAAGTACAGGATTACCTAAACAAGATGAGCAGTTTAGATGATCTCGATATCATTATCGCACTTGGTATGGCTAAAGAAGGTTTCGACTGGCCTTATGCTGAGTATGCTTTAACGATTGGCTATCGTCAGTCGCTAACAGAAATTGTTCAGATTATAGGTCGAGTAACACGCGATAGTTCCAATAAGTCACATGCTCAATTTACCAATCTTATTTCCCAACCAGATGCTCAAGATGATGAAGTTTTCTTTGCTGTGAATAATATTATGAAGGCTATTACAGCTAGTCTATTGATGGAGTCTGTTTTAGCACCAAATTTCAAGTTCAAACGCAAAGACCGAGATGACCAGAAATCTTCTGGTGCCGAAATGTTTGTGAAAGGCTTAAAAGAGCCGACTACTCAAAGAACAAAAGATATCATAGAAAATGACATGAATGACTTACGTGCTAGTATCTTACAAGAACCGCGTATCCAAACTGCGATTGCTGCAGGAACGGATGCAGAAGTCATTAATAAGCAGATGATTCCAGCAATTATTAAACAAATCTATCCTGACTTAAGTGGTGCTGAAGTTGAAGAAGTTCGTCAACAGTTTATTAGTCAATCGGTCGTTCAATCAGCTGAACGGAAAGAGGGAGTAGGGCAAACAGATTTCCTAAAAATGGCAGATAAATTTGTGAATATTGATGAGTTGT
The DNA here is from genome assembly GCA_963545095.1 of uncultured Streptococcus sp. Classification (GTDB taxonomy): domain Bacteria; phylum Bacillota; class Bacilli; order Lactobacillales; family Streptococcaceae; genus Streptococcus. The sequence continues at coordinate 47,543 of CAUUIG010000001.1, read as the reverse complement.
CTATTGATTTGATTGATCAGATCAATCCTTTCCAGAGAGCTTACGAAGTTATATCACGTGAAATTGATGCTCCGACTTTGCGTCTAATACAAGATTATATGGATGGTCAGAAGATGGAGTTTTCGGAAGAAGAACTTTTGATTCTTTATCCTCAAATTAAGCAATTTTTGAATGAAAATGGTCGTCATCCAGATAAATCAAGTAACGATACGTACGAACAGAGACTGGCTTATGCTTTGTTACAATTGTCTCAGATGAAGTTGAAGATGGAGAATGGTAATGATTGATTTCAAAAATTTAACTGACATTTTTAATGATTCTGATTTCGAACATTTAATAGCTCCTTTAAAACCTAAGAAAAAAATAGTTACAGATCATGAAGTAGAGAAATTTTTAGAAATTATAGACTGGGTGAGAGTAAATAATGGACAAGAGCCACAAAAGTCTAGAAATATTAAAGAACGCAGTTTATTTTCTCGATTAAATGGTATTAGAAAATCTCCTGATAGCATCCGAAAATTAGAACCTTATGATGAATTTGGGCTATTAAAAATAGATGTAGTTGAGTCTGAGGCTCCTATTTCAAGTCCTGCTAGTTTAACAGATATTTTATCAGATGAATTGTTTGAGTCAGTGAATAGTGCTGAAAAATCGTTATTTGATGTCTCACGTTATAAACGAACGATTCAAGCGCGTGATAAAACACGAACACGTAAACGGATGGGCAATTTTGAAGATTATCAAGGATTATTTACTCGTGTTCATGATGAAATTAGTGAAGGTCGTCGTCAAGTCAGAAAGTCTGATGTGATAAAAGAAAAAGAAATTAAACCTGGTATGTTCTATGTGGATAATGGAGTAATGGTTTATGTTGTTTCTAAAGGAGAAGACTTCACTGACAAGAATGGCTATACTAATGCTGAACTTCATCTCGTGTATGAAAATGGTACAGAAAACAAGAAGGCCTTACTCCGTTCTTTTGTCTCAAATTTACACGATAGAACGCGACATGGACGAATGGTAACCGAATTGATAGAAGATGTGATGACTGGTATTAGTCCAATCCAACGAATTACAACTGGATATATCTATGTAGTGAAATCCTTGAGTAGCAATCCTCAAATTGCCAATATCAGTAATCTCTATAAAATCGGTTTTACAGAGGATCAAATTACAAAACGGTTAGCAAATGCAGAAAGAGAAGGAACCTATCTTTGTGCTCCTGTCTGTTTAGTAGCTAGTTTTGAGGTTCAGAATTTCAGCGCTCGAAAATTAGAAACGACTCTTCATCATTATTTTGCAGACAAGCAGTTAGACATAGAATTAATAGCGCCAAATGGAGAGAGTTTTGTTCCTAAAGAATGGTTTTTAGTATCGCTAGATGAAATCCAAGAAGTTATTGAAAAAATTGGCTTTGAAATTAGATTTAGATAAAGAAGTACACTATTTATAAGATTATTTAATATTTAGAAAATAGAAGATATTTTAGACGGTATTAAACTAAAAAAAGGAGATAGTAGAGAAATGAAAGAACTGAAATTATTGAAATATGCGACAATCGGATTTATGCTTTTTATACTCTTTTGGGTAAACTTTGGGGGTTACATTTTAGGAACTCAAGGAAATGAAGAGACTAAAACAGTACAAACAGAAAGCGTAGTAAGTCAAGAGGGCAAGTTGCGTACTAATTTAGATGATGGTACAATTTTAGGTAAATTTTGGAATAGTGAAGGGCATTTTATTGTAGTATATGATGAGGAAACAAAAGTTGCTAAGATTTACCCAGTGAAGGAAAAGGAATGGGTTGAGTATAGAGTAGGGGAAATGTATTAGAAATAAATTAAATATTACTACTTACATTTCAAAACTAGTAGGTGAATTTTCAAAATATCTTCTCTCTTAATTCACTACTATTGGCTTGAATCATTTCCAGTTGACGCAAGCTTAAAAAAACGATATAATAAGAAAGTTGAGAATTGATTTTCAATTGTCTTAGTCTAGAGAAATGGCGGTGCTGCGAGCCATCTAAGCTAGAAAGTCATGCTACTCAATCATACAATTGCATAAGAATAAGAGAATGACAAGTTCATTGAATGAAGGTGGTACCGCGGTTTTTCGCCCTTCGTGATATGAGCTTGTCTTTTGGTTTTTGGAGGTGTTGATGAAAACATTTCTTGTCAAACAAAAGTTTCGTTTTGGAGGCGAACGCTTCGCTATCAAGGATAACAGGGGAGAAATCGCCTATCAGGTGGAGGGATCATTTTTTAAGATTCCCAAAACTTTTACTATCTATGATGCTAATGGTGAACAGGTCAGTCAGATCAGTAAAGAAATCTTGACCTTGCTACCTCGTTTTGAGATTCAGCTTCGGGATGGCTCGAGTTTTGTCATTCGTAAGAAGTTGACTTTCTGGCGAGATAAGTATGAGTTTGATAATCTAGGTCTTCGTATCGAGGGCAATATCTGGGATTTGGATTTCAAATTGCTGGATGATCGCAATCAGATGATTGCGGAAATTAAGAAGGAACTCTTCCATCTGACCTCTACCTATACCGTAACGGTTCTTGAGGACGCTTATGCAGACCTAGTCATTTCCCTCTGTGTCGCGATTGACTATGTGGAAATGCTGGAAAGCCAATCACATTAAACAAGTAAATAAGGAGACAATATGAAACAACTATCTAGTGCACAAGTACGCCAAATGTGGCTTGATTTCTGGGCGACCAAAGGTCACTCAGTAGAACCATCAGTGAGCCTGGTTCCTGTAAATGACCCAACACTTTTGTGGATCAACTCTGGGGTAGCAACCCTTAAGAAATACTTTGACGGAACTATTATCCCTGAAAATCCACGTATTACCAATGCCCAAAAGGCTATCCGTACCAACGATATTGAAAACGTAGGGAAGACTGCTCGTCACCATACCATGTTTGAAATGTTGGGGAACTTCTCTATCGGGGATTACTTCCGTGACGAAGCGATTACTTGGGCTTATGAGCTTTTGACAAGCCCAGAATGGTTTGACTTCCCAGCTGAGAAACTTTACATGACCTACTATCCAGACGATAAAGATTCTTACAACCGCTGGATTGAAGTAGGAGTGGATCCAAGTCACTTGATTCCAATCGAGGACAACTTCTGGGAAATCGGTGCTGGACCTTCTGGACCAGATACAGAGATCTTCTTTGACCGTGGAGAAGCTTTTGACCCAGAAAATATCGGTCTTCGTTTACTTGCAGAAGATATTGAGAACGACCGCTATATCGAAATCTGGAACATCGTTTTGTCACAATTTAACGCAGACCCTGCTGTTCCTCGTAGCGAGTACAAGGAATTGCCACACAAGAACATTGATACGGGCGCTGGTTTGGAGCGTTTGGTGGCAGTTATCCAAGGGGCTAAGACAAACTTTGAAACAGACCTCTTCATGCCAATCATTCGTGAAGTGGAGAAATTGTCTGGTAAGGTCTACGACCAAGATGGCGACAACATGAGCTTTAAGGTCATCGCTGACCATATCCGTTCATTGTCATTTGCGATTGGGGATGGTGCCCTTCCAGGAAATGAAGGCCGTGGTTATGTCCTTCGTCGTCTTCTCCGTCGTGCTTCTATGCATGGTCAAAAATTGGGTATCAACGAGCCTTTCCTTTACAAACTCGTTCCAACTGTTGGAAAAATCATGGAAAGCTACTACCCAGAAGTGCTTGAAAAACGTGACTTTATTGAGAAAATTGTTAAGAGCGAGGAAGAGTCATTTGCCCGTACTCTTCACTCAGGTCAACACTTTGCCCAAGGCATCGTAGCAGACTTGAAAGAAAAAGGTCAATCTGTCATTGCTGGTTCAGATGTCTTCAAACTTTATGATACTTACGGATTCCCAGTGGAATTGACTGAAGAAATCGCTGAAGAAGCTGGTATGACTGTAGACCGTGAAGGTTTTGAAGCAGCCATGAAAGAACAGCAAGAACGTGCGCGTGCGTCAGCTGTCAAGGGTGGCTCAATGGGTATGCAAAATGAAACCCTTCAAAACATCACTGTAGAAAGTGTCTTCAACTACAATGCTAGCCAATTGTCTTCTAAATTGGTAGCTATCGTGGCTGACAATGCAGAAGTGGAAGCTGTGTCAGAAGGAACTGCCTCACTTATCTTTGCGGAAACGCCATTTTACGCTGAAATGGGTGGACAGGTTGCTGACCACGGTCAAATCTTGGATGAGTCAGGTAAGGTTGTGGCTACTGTGACAAATGTTCAAAAAGCACCAAACGGACAAGCTCTTCATACAGTTGAAGTCCTTGCACCACTTGCCTTGAATCAAGAATATACCTTAGCAATTGATACAAATCGTCGTCACCGTGTTATGAAAAACCACACTGCGACTCACTTGCTTCACGCTGCCCTTCACAATATCCTTGGAAACCACGCAACACAAGCAGGATCTCTGAACGAAGTCGAATTCCTTCGCTTTGACTTCACGCACTTCCAAGCCGTAACTCCTGAAGAGTTGCGCGCCATTGAACAGCAAGTCAATGAGAAAATTTGGGAAGCTCTTGAAGTTAAGACAGTTGAAACGGATATTGACACTGCTAAAGAAATGGGAGCTATGGCCCTCTTTGGTGAGAAATACGGCAAGGAAGTCCGTGTTGTTACTATCGGTGACTACTCTATCGAGCTTTGTGGTGGTACCCACGTTGGTAACACTTCTGAAATTGGTCTCTTCAAGATTGTCAAAGAAGAAGGTATCGGATCAGGAACTCGCCGTATCTTGGCAGTGACTGGTAAGGAAGCCTTTGAAGCCTACCGTGAACAAGAAGATGCTCTTAAAGCAGTCGCAACAACCTTGAAAGCACCTCAACTTAAAGAAGTACCTCACAAGGTAGAAGGACTTCAAGAACAACTTCGTCAACTTCAAAAAGAAAATGCTGAGTTGAAAGAAAAAGCCGCAGCTGCAGTTGCAGGCGACATCTTCAAGGATGTGAAGGAAGTCAATGGTCACCGTTACATTGCTAGTCAAGTATCTGTATCTGACGCTGGTGCCCTTCGTACTTTTGCAGATAACTGGAAACAAAAAGACTACTCTGATCTTCTTGTCCTAGTTGCCGCTATCGGTGACAAAGTCAATGTCCTTGTAGCAAGCAAGACAAAAGACCTTCATGCAGGAAACCTTGTCAAAGAATTGGCACCAATCGTCGATGGACGTGGTGGTGGTAAACCAGACATGGCCATGGCAGGAGGAAGCAACCAAGCTAAGATCCAAGAATTGTTGGATGCAGTAGCAGGTAAATTATAATCAAGCAAAGATCTATCCATTTGGGTAGGTCTTTTTGTGAATGCAAAAAAGCCAAATCCGATTGGATCTAGCTTGATAATTATAGGCTATTAGATAGTATTGGCTGCCCAGACACTTACCGAAGCAGCTGAAACTGGGAATTGTCCATAACCTTCCTCATCAATTGTAATTTGACCTTGGTGGTTTCCAAGTAAATCTACAAAGGTTTGATTAGCCCATTCTTGGCCGACAAACATTGACTTGCTGTTTTCTTGGTCATTTGTGATAAGGACTGCGATTGGGGATTGATGTTCAGAACCTGAACGTACCCAACCGATACAGTTAGGGTCATCAAAGTAGTCTGTTTGTTCTCCATAAGCCAAATCTTTTCGGATGAGTAGGAGGCGGTCAAGAACTTCTTTGAAATCTTGTTGAGCATACTGCCCTGAAATCCCATAGTAGTCTCCGTAAAAAACACATGGAAGCCCATCTTGGCGTAATAGAATGAGGGCATAGGCTGCTGGTTTGAACCATTCTTCAACAGTAGACTCAAGAGCCTGACCACGTTGGGTATCGTGGTTGTCGACAAAGGTTACAGCCTTGTCAGGTTTGAGTTCAACCAAGCTATCTGTTAAAATACCACGAAGGTCATAGTTTGCGCCAGCTTGACTGGCTTCAAAGAGATTCTGGTGGAGACGAACATCGACAAGGTCAAAGCGTTCTTCCGTTTTTTCAAGATAGTCTAGATTGGCTTCCTTGTCAGGATTCCAGAATTCACCAAAAACATAGAAATCCTCACCATATTTTTCCTTCATATCTCGGATGAAATTGCGCATGAAGAAGGAGTCAATGTGCTTAACGGCATCCAAGCGGAAACCAGCTACACCAGTCGTCTCCATGAACCAGTCAGCCCAGTCATAGATATTTTGGATGACTTCAGGATGTTTAAAGTCTAGGTCGGCATACATGAGGTAGTCGTAGTTACCGTTTTCGTTATCGACCAATTCCTCGTTGGCCCAGCCCTTATTGTCACCTTGGATCAGATAAATCCCAGACTTACGGCGTTTGGCATCGTAGTCTGTACCTGTGAAGTGGTACCAGTGCCAGTGGAAGTCATTGTAGGTATCTTGGCGACCATCGAAGGTAAAGCTAGTCCAGCCATTGATGGTGAAGGGTTCCCCAAGTTCAACTGTACGGTCTACAGGATCCACTTCGATAACTTGAAAGGCTTCCATGTGATCGGCCGCAGCCTTGTGATTGAGTACCACATCGGCCATAGGCTGGATTCCCTGTGCTTTTAGGGTTTGAATAGTTTGAAGATAGTCTTCTTTGAAACCATACTTGGTGCGGATAGTCCCTTTTTGGTTGAACTCTCCAAGGTCAAATAAGTCATAGACCCCATAGCCGACATCTTTTTCATTGGTCGCCTTAAAAGCTGGTGGCATCCAGACGTGACTGATACCTAGATCAGCTAGGTGTTGAGCATCTTCAGTCAGACGCGTCCAGTGCTGACCGTCGTGGGGCAGATACCATTCAAAGTATTGCATGAGTGTTTGATTTTGCATGATGTTTCCTCTTACTTGTCAATCTTGTTCTTTATTCTATCATAAAGTATTGGTTAGCTCAAACGTTTGCGTAAGATAGAAGGAAACTATTTTAACTACTTAAAATAAAGTGTTGATTTTTTTGTATCAAAGTGCTAGTATAATGGTATGTAATACAGATAAAGATAGGAGTCATCCCATGATTGAATTTCAAAATGTTAGTAAGTTGTATGGTGATAAAGAGGCTTTGAGCAATCTCAATTTGCAGATTGAAAATGGGGAGATTATGGGATTAATTGGCCATAATGGGGCTGGGAAATCGACCACCATAAAATCCTTAGTCAGTATCATTTCACCCAGCAGTGGTCGTATTTTGGTAGACGGTCAGGAGTTATCGGAAAATCGCTTGGCTATCAAACGAAAGATTGGCTACGTTGCAGACTCGCCTGACTTATTTTTACGCTTAACGGCCAATGAATTTTGGGAATTGATTGCCTCATCCTATGATTTGAGCAGCTCTGACTTGGAGGCTAGTCTAGCTAGGCTATTGAGTGTTTTTGATTTTGCTGAAAACCGCTATCAGGTTATTGAAACCCTTTCTCACGGAATGCGTCAGAAAGTCTTTGTCATCGGGGCACTCTTGTCTGATCCTGATATTTGGGTCTTGGACGAACCCTTGACTGGTTTGGATCCCCAGGCTGCCTTTGATTTGAAGCAAATGATGAAGGAGCATGCGCAAAAAGGCAAGACAGTCTTGTTTTCAACCCATGTCCTAGAGGTGGCAGAGCAAGTCTGTGATCGGATTGCCATTTTGAAAAAGGGGCATTTGATTTATTGTGGTAGCGTGGAGGACTTGAGAAAAGACCACCCAGATCAGTCTTTGGAAAGTATCTACCTTAGCCTTGCTGGTAGAAAAGAGGAGGTTTCAGATGCGTCTCAAGGTCATTAAAAAATTAGTTGATATCAATATCCTCTATTCATCTCAAGAAGCTAATCTGGCTAACCTACGAAAGAAGCAGGCTAAGAATCCTGGGAAAAAAGTAAATGTTTCCGCTAGAGTCCTAAGTTCTTACATTTTTTCCAGTCTCTTGATGCTCATCATGTTTATAAATATAGCCTTTCGTTTTCCTTTTGAGGAAATACCAAGTTTTTTTAGTAGCATGGTTGCTATTTTACTGGTGCTTGCCTTTTCAACTTCTTTCACTGCATTTTACAATGTCTTTTATGAGAGTAAGGACTTGGCCTCCTATAGGCCCTATGCCTTTAAAGAATCAGAGATTATAATTGCTAAAGGACTGTCTGTTCTCTTGCCAGCTCTAACTGGAATTGTACCAATCCTAGCTTATTTTCTAGTCCTCTATATTAGGCTAGCTCCTTCTCTTTGGCTGGGCTTGCCTTTGATGCTGCTGTCCTTGGCCTTATTATTTGTCTCTGTTACTTTAGTGATGGTAGTGGCAGTACATTTCTTGGCTCAGACTAGGGTCTTCAGAAAGTATCAGTCTATTTTTTCGAATGTGATGATTGGGATAGGGGTTCTCATACCTTTAATATTTGTCCTCTTTCTACAGTCGACTTTTGGAAGTATTGTTGACAAAGTTAGAGACATTCCATTTCTCCTTTATCCTCTTCATATCTTTTACAAAATAGCAGTGGAGCCTTTTTCGACAGAAGCCATACTGGGTCTGCTCGCTTGGATAGCTTTAACTGTTTTCTTGCTTTACCTGACCAAAAAGAAGGTTTTTCCTCATTTTTATGACGTGATTCTGCTTAACAGTGAGGAGAAGGTCAAGAAAGAACGTCGCAATAAGGAGAGAATTTCAACTACTAATAAAAAGGGCTTTTTCCGTATGGTTTTACGCTACCACCTCACCCTCTTGGGACAGGGAACTGGCGTAATTACAGTGCTTTTTACAAGTGCTTTCCTTCCTTATCTCATGATGATTGGTCTGATTTCCAAAATCCGAGATTCTCAGATAGTTCCAGACATTCATCCTCCATACTGGTTACCCTTGTTTTTTATAGCTCTCTTTATAGCAGTTGTCAATAACAATATCACCAGCCTGCATTCAATTGCCTTGTCCTTGGAGAGGGAAAATGTTGATTTTCTGAAGAGTTTACCCTTTGACTTTGCTCGTTATGTGAAAGTGAAATTTTGGATTATATTTGCTGTCCAGTCCTTTTTACCAGTTCTGACTTTACTTGGCCTTTCTCTATATCTAGGCTTGCCCATCCTTTCGATGATTTACCTTCTTGTGACATGGTTCCTTGCCAGTGTCATCCTTTCTTGCCACCATTACCTTAAGGACGTGAAAAATCTGTCAACCAATTGGAGTAGTATTACTGACCTAGTGAATCGTTCAAATCGTATAGTAGCAATAGTTTTACTCTTAATTTATAGTGTTATCTTAATGATTTTAGTCATAGCAAGTTTGTTCTTGGTTCGGTCTCTCTCCCCTATCCTTGCTATTAGCTTGGGAGTAGGAGTTCTTATCCTTCTGCTTGCTCTTGCTATTTTTGGCTATCATTACTACCTGTCACGCATATTGGCAGAAATAGAAAAAAGATGAGATAGTTGGTCGCTTGCTTGATAAATTCAATTCGACAAACGCTTTTATAGTTTGTTAGAATGTAGTTGTAAATTATTAGGATTGGTAATCAAAAATATATAGGGAGGAATGTTTTGAATAAGAAATATAATATAGTTCTATTTTTGTTGTTTATAGTTTATTTATTTGGATATTTTTCAATTTCAAAAACGTTAATTCCTATAATGTGTCTTTTTCAAGTATTTTTGATAGAACATATATTTAGAGTTCGAAATAGAATGATGCAAATAGGTGAAATTATAATTATTGTTGCTTCTATAATATTATTTATTGATAGTATATTGAGTTTGTAACAAAAGGCTTTTCTATAAAATCAAATTTTCCAGATACCTGCTGAAGCTGATTTATCTTCTCATCTTTATTCTACTATCTACGTCACTAAACTTGACAGACATATATTGCAGGTACAACCTCCCTACCTACAATCTCAAAGTTAATACTCTTCGAAAATCAAATTCAAACCACGTCAGCTTTGCCTTGCCGTACTCAAGTACAGCCTGCGGCTAGCTTCCTAGTTTGCTCTTTGATTTTCATTGAGTATAACCTGTGGCTAGTTTTCTAGTTTGTTCTTTGATTTTCTTTGAATTTTATTTGATAAAACGAAATGCTCCTCCACGATGGAAGAGCATCTTTTATTGTGATTTTGATTCGGTTTCTGCCGACTCTGGATGGAGTTCTTGGTAACTTGGTGCCTTGAAAAGGTCAGCACTGGTTTTACCTTTTCGTTGGCTAAAGAGACTGGTTGATTGACTACCTTTTTCCTGCTCAATCTTTTGCAAAATTGGTAAGGAATTGAGGTAAGAAATACTTTCTGTATCAACTGTTCCAAGATGATCTGCTTGGTAGAAACGTATCAAATCACCAGTTTGAATCTGGTCGCTGATTTTCAGTTGTTGACTGGCTGCCTGCCGAACACTTTCCAGTTCAGTTTGAGCTTGTTCATCAAGATTGCTGATTTCAAGACCACTTTCAGTATAGTAGGTTCGTCCGTCGTAACTAGTGTATTTAGGTGTGACGAAGGAATTGGCAGTTCGAAAGGCAACGATTTCTTGATGGTCTGGAGACAGAAGATCTTGTCCAACTTGAAGGAAAGAATTTGACTCAATACCAAGGAGGTGTTCGAGAGTCGGTAAGATATCGATTTGTCCACCGTAGGTATTGATGATTTGTCCTTTTTCATAGCCAGGCATGACCACCATAAAAGGCACTCGTTGCAACATGGCATTGTCGTAATTCGACCAGTTCTCAGAAGTCTTGCCAATCAAGGGTGCCAGCTCAGGATTGCGGGAGTTAGAAATTCCATAATGGTCTCCGTAGATGACGATGATGGATTTTTCATAGAGGCCACTTTCTTTGAGATAGTCAAAGAAGGCCTTGATAGCACTATCCAGATAGTTAGCTGTTTGGAAGTAGCCATTGATCGTTTCATCTTTGGTTTTAGCCAAGGGGAAACCAAGCTCATCGCCTGTCAGATTGCTAGCATAGGGATAGTGATTGGACACCGTGATATACTTAGCATAAAAAGGCTGCTGCAAGTGCTCTAGATATTGGATAGAATCTTTCATCATGATTTTATCATTTAAACCATATTGGAAAGAATTGCTACTGTCTTGCTTGGTGAAGTAGGATGCGTCAAAGAAGTATTGGTAGCCCCATTGTTTGTAGGTCGTATTTCGATTCCAGAAGGTTCCGATATTACCGTGAAAGACGGCACTGGATTGGTAGCCGTTTTTTGATAGGATAAAAGGTGCTGCCTGCTGGGTATTGGTACCACCGTAGTTGACCATGAAAGAACCTTGGTTAAGTCCAAACAGACCAGTTTCCAACATAGTTTCCGCATCTGAGGTTTTACCAGCCTTGACTTGGTTAAAGATATTCGAAAAGGCTAGGGTTGATTGCGAATGGTAGAGGGAATTAAGGAAGGGAGTGACTTCATGCTCAGTTCCATCTATGTTGAGTTTGTAGTCAAGCAGGAATTGCTGGAAACTCTCCAAGTGGAGATAAATCACATTTTTCCCTTTGGCTAAGCCAAAATAGTCTGGATTAGGCTTAGCCGAATGCTCTTGAATATAATCTGTGATAGGTTGAAGGTCAGTCTCAGAAGCCTTGGCACGTTCTTTGTTGGCGCTGTAGGATTGGTTGGCACTATAACCTAAAAAGGCTGGCAAACTAAGAGCGCGGACAACATAATAATTAGAAAATCCTCGCGATAGGAGATCGGGACGTTCAATCTCGGCCAAGAAAAGATTAGCTGAAAAGAGCAGGGCTGAGAGAGCAGTGATAGCAACACTGGAGCGAAATTTGAAAGGTCTCCTATCCAAATGGATGAATTTTTTAAAGAAAAGGAAAGCCAGCACTGGGAAATCCATAAAATAGATAAAATCCCAAGGACGTAGTAGCTCTAGTTCAGCAGTACCAACAGACACCTTGCTGACAACCTTCATGGTATTAGCCGTGATAAAGTCACTAAATTCTCGATAGTAAAAGATATTGGAATAGAGCCAAATGAATAGAAGGCTATAAATAGCTATACTAATACTATAAAAAATCTTGGTTGACCGAGCATAGAGAGCTAGAGCTAGTAGAAGGAGGCCCAAAGGAAGGGGGTTGAAAAAGGCGATAAAGGCAAGGTAATTTCCTTGCAATTTGCCCAATTGAATGTCTAAATTAAAGTCAACGGTATAGGCTAATAAGGTTTTGAGCCAATAGAGGATTAAAAGGGTTAGGACAAAACCCAGTCTGGTACCCATGGCTTTTTGAATTTTGTTAAAATTAATTCTCACACATTTACTTCCTAATTTTTAATTAGTATTAGTATACCATTTTTTAAAACGAGAGTAAAAAAGCAAGGGTAGTTTCTTTTTTGAGAATTGTCTAAAAATTTGATATAATGGTAGTTATGAATAGAATAAGAGTCAGTAAGCGGGTTGAAAAAAAGCTTACCAAAGGTCTAGTTTTACTAGAAGCCAGCGATCTTGAGAATGTCAATCTCAAGGATCAGGAAGTGGAAGTCCATAGTCAAGATGGAAATTTTCTTGGGACTGCCTACCTTTCCCAACAAAACAAGGGCTTGGGCTGGTTTGTTAGTAAGGACAAGGTGGCCTTCAATCAAGCTTTCTTTGAAACGCTGTTTAGACAAGCTAAAGAACAGAGAAAAGCCTACTATCAAGATGATTTGACAACTGCCTTTCGTCTCTTCAACCAAGAGGGAGATGGCTTTGGCGGTCTGACAGTGGACCTTTATGGCGACTATGCTGTCTTTTCTTGGTATAACTCTTATGTTTATCAGATTCGAAAGGTTATCTCAGAAGCTTTTAGACAGGTTTTTCCTGAGGTGTTAGGGACCTATGAGAAGATCCGCTTTAAGGGTTTGGACTATGAATCTGCCCATGTTTATGGTCAAGAAGCACCTGACTTTTTCACAGTTATGGAAAATGGTGTCCTGTATCAAGTCTTTATGAATGATGGCTTGATGACAGGGATTTTCCTAGACCAGCATGAAGTTCGCGGTAGTTTAGTGGATGGATTGGCTATGGGTAAATCCTTGCTCAATATGTTTTCCTACACAGCAGCCTTTTCAGTAGCTGCGGCCATGGGAGGAGCAAGCCAGACAACTTCGGTTGACCTAGCTAAACGTTCACGAGAATTGTCTCAAGCGCATTTTCAGGCAAATGGGCTCAGCACAGACGACCATCGTTTTATAGTCATGGATGTCTTTGAATACTTCAAATACGCCAAGAGAAAAGGCTTGACCTACGATGTGATTGTCCTAGATCCGCCTAGCTTTGCTCGGAACAAAAAACAGACCTTCTCTGTGGCCAAGGATTATCACAAGTTGATTTCCCAGAGTCTTGAGATTTTAAATCTGGAAGGGATTATCATTGCTAGTACCAATGCTGCCAATGTTTCCCGCCAGAAATTTACAGAACAAATTGATAAAGGCTTTGCAGGAAGAAGTTACCAGATTTTAAACAAATACGGTCTTCCAGCAGATTTTGCCTATAATAAAAAAGATGAAAGTAGTAATTACCTCAAGGTGATTAGTATGAAGGTTAGTAAATGAAATTAATCGTTTCAGTAATGCCAAGAAGTTTAGAGGAGGCTCAGGCTCTGGATGCCACAAGGTATCAAGATGCTGATATTATTGAATGGCGCGCCGACTATCTACCTAAAGAAGCGATTTTGCAGGTAGCTCCAGCTATTTTTGAAAAATTCGCAGGCCGTGAGTTGGTTTTCACTCTGCGAACTCGCGCTGAAGGGGGAGAAATCGACCTTTCTCCAGAAGAATATATCCATCTAATCAAGGAAGTGGCACAACTCTATCAACCAGACTATATTGATTTTGAGTACTACAGCTACAAGGATGTTTTTGAGGAGATGTTGGATTTCCCGAATCTCATTTTGAGTTACCACAATTTCCAAGAAACACCTGAAAACCTGATGGAAATCTTATCAGAGTTGACGAGCCTTAATCCAAAACTTGTCAAGGTTGCGGTGATGGCTCACACGGAGCAGGATGTCTTAGACTTAATGAACTATACCCGAGGCTTTAAAACCCTCAATCCTGAACAGGAATATGTGACGATTTCTATGGGCAAGGTGGGTAAAGTCTCTCGTATCACTGCAGATGTGACGGGTTCTAGCTGGTCCTTTGCTAGTCTAGATGAGGCTAGTGCCCCAGGCCAGATTTCTCTAGCTAGCATGAAAAAAATCAGGGAGATTTTGGATGAAGCTTGATGGTTATACACGTTTAGCTGCCGTTGTTGCCAATCCTATCAAGCATTCTATTTCTCCCTTAATCCACAATAGGGCCTTTGAGGCGACAGCTACAAACGGTGCTTATGTGGCTTGGGAGATTGAAGCGGATGACTTGGAAGTCACAGTGGCTAATATTCGTCGCTACCAGATGTTTGGAATCAATCTTTCCATGCCTTATAAGGAGCAGGTGATTCCTTATTTGGATGAGCTGAGCGATGAAGCGCGCTTGATTGGTGCGGTCAATACGGTTGTCAATGAGAATGGCAATTTAATTGGATATAATACAGATGGCAAGGGATTTTTTAAGAGCTTGCCTTCTTTTACAATTACAGGTAAGAAGATGACCCTGCTGGGTGCAGGTGGTGCGGCTAAATCCATTCTGGCGCAAGCAATTTTGGATGGTGTCAGTCAGATTTCTGTCTTTGTTCGTTCCGTTTCTATGGAAAAAACAAGACCTTACCTAGACAAGTTACAGGAGCAAACAGGCTTTAAAGTGGACTTGTATGCTTTAGAAGATGTTTCTGAACTGCAAGCAAGGATTGCTGAGTCGGATTTACTGGTCAATGCGACAAGTGTAGGGATGGATGGTCAATCATCTCCAGTTCCTGAAAACATTGTCCTATCAGAAACTCTTTTAGTAGCAGATATCATTTACCAACCTTTTGAAACCCCGTTTTTGAAATGGGCCAGAAGTCAGGGCAATTCAGCGGTCAATGGTCTGGGAATGTTGCTCTATCAAGCTGCAGAAGCTTTTCAACTGTGGACAGGAAAGGAAATGTCGACAGAAGAGATTTGGCAGTCTTTAACAGAAAAATACCAATAAAGAAAGGGAGATGCTCCTATGAAAATCAGAATCGATATTCCTCATCATCCTTATGATATTCAGATTGAAAAAGGCTGTCTGGCTCAGGCTGGTCAATGGTTGCTAGAACTCTGGCAACCTCAAAAAGTGGTCATTGTAACAGACAACCATGTAGCTTCTCTTTATGCAGAGAAGGTCAAGCTCAGCCTAGAAGATGCTGGTTTTCAGGTAGCTGTTTTTGACTTTTTAGAAGGGGAAGAAAGAAAGAATTTAACCACTGTCCAGAAAGTCTATGAATTTTTAGTCAAGCAAGGTCTGACTCGTAGCGATGGAATCGTGGCTCTTGGTGGTGGTGTCGTTGGGGACCTAGCTGGTTTTGTAGCCTCTACCTATATGCGGGGCATTCATTTTGTTCAGATTCCGACCAGTTTAACTGCCCAGGTGGATTCTTCTATCGGTGGAAAGACAGGTGTTAACACTCCATTTGCTAAGAATATGGTGGGTACCTTTGCCCAACCAGATGGGGTTCTGATTGATCCACTTGTCCTTGAAACGCTTGGAAAAAGAGAGTTGATTGAAGGAATGGGTGAGGTCATCAAGTATGGCTTGATTGAGGATTCAGAACTGTGGGCTCTCTTGACGGAGCTGGATGGTTCTGTGGAGAGTGTTCTGGAACATGCGGAGACTTTGATTGAACATTCTTGTCAGGTCAAGCGCAAGATGGTAGTTGAGGATGAGTTGGACAATGGTGTTCGCCTTTACCTCAATTTTGGCCATACTATTGGCCATGCCATTGAAGCAACTGCCGGTTATGGAAAAGTCATGCATGGAGAAGCTGTAGCCATGGGTATGGTACAGATTTCCAAGGTTGCTGAGGAAAAAGGCCTCATGCCAGCTGGCATAACTCAGTCCATTACAGCTATGTGTCAGAAATTTGGACTACCTGTTGACTATGAAAACTGGGATGTTGACAAGCTTTATCAGGCTTTGACACATGACAAGAAAGCGCGTGGCAATACCTTGAAATTGGTCTTGGTACCAGAGCTTGGTTCAGCGACTATTCACCCAGTTTCTCTGGAAGAGATGAAAGACTACTTGGTAAAATAAGGAGAGTGTATGAGATATTTAACTGCAGGAGAATCACACGGTCCCCGTCTGACGGCTATCATTGAAGGAATTCCAGCTGGACTTCCTTTGACAGCTGAGGACATCAATGAGGATTTGAAACGTCGTCAGGGTGGATACGGCCGCGGTGGTCGTATGAAGATTGAGAGTGACCAAGTTATCTTTACTTCGGGTGTTCGCCATGGGAAGACTACTGGGGCTCCCATTACCATGGATGTCGTCAATAAGGACCATCAGAAATGGCTGGATATCATGTCTGCGGAGGACATTGAAGACCGCCTTAAAAGCAAACGAAAAATCACCCATCCTCGTCCAGGTCATGCCGATTTAGTTGGGGGCATCAAGTACCGTTTTGATGATTTGAGAAATTCTTTGGAGCGTTCATCTGCCCGTGAAACCACCATGCGGGTGGCAGTTGGGGCAGTAGCCAAACGCCTCTTGGCTGAGCTGGATATGGAGATTGCCAACCATGTCGTAGTCTTTGGTGGCAAGGAAATCGATGTTCCTGAGAATCTCACAGTTGCTGAGATTAAGGAACGAGCTGCACAGTCCGAAGTTTCTATTGTCAATCAAGAACGGGAACAGGAAATCAAGAATTACATTGACCAAATCAAGCGTGACGGTGATACCATCGGTGGGGTTGTCGAGACAGTTGTTGGAGGTGTTCCAGTTGGTCTTGGTTCCTATGTCCAATGGGACAGAAAATTAGATGCTAGACTTGCCCAAGCTGTTGTCTCTATCAATGCCTTTAAAGGGGTAGAATTTGGTCTTGGCTTTGAAGCTGGTTATCGTAAAGGCAGCCAAGTTATGGATGAAATTCTCTGGTCTAAAGAAGACGGCTATACCCGCCGTACCAACAATCTGGGAGGCTTTGAAGGTGGTATGACCAATGGGCAACCCATCGTTGTTCGAGGCGTGATGAAGCCCATTCCTACTCTCTACAAACCACTTATGAGTGTGGATATCGAAACCCACGAACCTTATAAAGCAACCGTGGAGAGAAGTGATCCGACCGCTCTTCCAGCTGCAGGTGTAGTTATGGAAGCCGTTGTGGCAACGGTTCTGGCACAAGAAATCCTTGAAAAATTCTCATCAGACAATCTAGAGGAATTAAAAGAAGCAGTGGCCAAACACCGAGACTATACAAAGAACTATTAAGGAGTTCCTATGGCAAAAACAATCTATATCGCAGGTCTTGGTTTGATTGGTGCCTCTATGGCACTTGGTATCAAACGCGATCATCCAGATTATGAAATTTTAGGCTATAATCGCAGTCAAGCTTCGAGAGATATTGCCTTGAAAGAAGGCATGATTGACCGTGCAACGGATAATTTTGCCAGTTTTGCTCCTTTAGCAGATATCATCATTCTCAGCTTGCCAATCAAGCAAACTATTGCTTTTATTAAGGAATTGTCCAACTTGGACTTGAAAGAAGACGTGATTATCTCAGATGCTGGTTCGACCAAGTCAGCCATTGTGGATGCGGCGGAGCAATATTTGGCTGGCAAACCTGTTCGCTTTGTCGGGGCCCATCCCATGGCTGGTAGTCACAAGACAGGGGCTGCTTCTGCGGATGTTAATCTCTTTGAAAATGCCTATTATATCTTTACACCTTCGAGTCTGACAGTTCAGGACACGCTTGAGGAAATGAGGAACTTGCTTTCAGGTCTTCATGCTCGCTTTATCGAGATTGATGCCAAGGAGCATGATCGAGTCACTTCTCAGATTAGCCATTTTCCTCATATTCTGGCTTCTAGTCTCATGGAGCAGACCGCGGTCTATGCTCAAGAACATGAGATGGCAAGGCGTTTTGCTGCCGGTGGTTTTCGAGATATGACCCGAATTGCAGAAAGCGAGCCAGGTATGTGGACTTCCGTTCTCTTGTCCAATCGTGAAACTATTCTGGATCGAATTGAGGATTTTAAGGAACGTTTAGATGAGGTTGGACAAGCCATCAGCAAGGGAGATGAAGAGCAAATCTGGAATTTTTTCAACCAAGCGCGTGAGCAACGTCAGGCTATGGAAATCCATAAGCGTGGTGGTGTGGACAGCTCTTATGACCTTTATGTCGATGTTCCCGATGAAGAAGACGTCATCCTGCGGATTTTGGAATTGCTACGTGGAACTTCCTTGGTTAATATTCACATCAATGAGGAAAACCGTGAAGATATTCACGGGATTCTACAAATTTCATTTAAAAATGCTCAAGACTTGGAAAGAGCTGAGCATCTCATAACAGAAAATACCGACTACACAGTTGTTGTCAAATAAGGAGAAAATTATGCCTAAAATAGAGTCTAAATTCATATTTGGTGTTATCTTTATTTCTTTTATCTTACTTAGAGCTTACGCTGTTAAAAAAGATGTGAAAACTACTTCAGAAGCAAGTGTTGAGACAAAAAATGAACCATCCAACAAGGAAATAAGTTAAGAGAAAACCAATTCAAAGTATGTAGACGATAGAATTATTAATGAGTTTATCAATAGCTATAATCAACATTCTAATAGCCCATGAGAAAATATCAAAAAAGGAAATATAAAAATAAAATATTTCGCATCAAGCTACGGATATTACTTGGAGCTTTTACATGCAAATGATGCTGATAAAATCAATGTAACAATTAATCAGACAAATGAAAATAGTGAATTTGGTGCTGCAGGAATGAAAGAAGTATTTCATGATATTGTTAAATTGATTGAATCATCCTTATCTGATGATGAGATAAATAACTATTTTGATAATCTTATGTCAAATGAAATAAAAACAGGTTCTAATTTAGGAACTTTGAAGATCGAGTATATACCAGATAAGGAATTAAGCAATGGATATTCAAGAGGTCATATAAAAGTGATTGCACAATAATAAAGACCACAGAGTGACTAGTAATTTTAAAAGAAATGAATAAGGAGAAAATCATGTCAAATATTTACGATAGTGCAAACGAACTCAGTCGCGGTCTACGCGAATTGCCAGAATACAAGGCTGTTAAAGCAGCTAAAGATGCTATTTCAGCAGATGCTGAGGCAAGTAAAATCTTTACAGAATATGTTGCCTTCCAAGACGAAATTCAAAGATTAGCACAGACAGGTCAAATGCCAGATGCTTCCTTCCAAGCGAAGATGGAAGGCTTTGGCAAGCAGATTCAAGGGAATAGCCTCTTGTCAGAATTCTTTACCAAGCAACAACAATTGGCCATTTACCTTTCTGACATTGAAAAAATTGTTTTCGAACCAGTTTCAGAATTGCTAAAATAAGAAAATAACTATCATAAAGTCAGAAATTTTAAGGAATTTCTGGCTTTTTATGATAAAATAGGTAAAAGTATTGCAAGTATGAGGTCCAGTATGAAACTAAAAACAAACATTAGCCACTTACATGGCAGTATCCGAGTTCCAGGTGACAAGTCTATCAGCCACCGTTCCATTATCTTTGGAAGTTTGGCTGAGGGTGAGACTAAGGTTTATGATATTCTGCGAGGTGAAGACGTTCTTTCGACCATGCAGGTTTTTCGTGACCTTGGTGTTGAAATTGAGGATAAAGATGGGGTTATTACCATTCAAGGTGTAGGCATGGATGGCTTAAAAGCGCCGCAAAATGCTTTGGATATGGGAAATTCTGGAACCTCGATTCGCCTGATTTCAGGTGTCCTTGCTGGTGCAGATTTTGAAGTAGAAATGTTCGGAGATGATAGTCTTTCCAAACGTCCTATGGACCGTGTGACCATTCCTCTGAAAAAAATGGGCGTCAGCATTTCAGGGCAAACTGAGCGAGACCTGCCTCCCCTTCATTTAAAAGGGACGAAAAACCTAAGACCTATTCAGTATGAGTTGCCAATTGCCTCTGCCCAAGTCAAGTCAGCCTTGATGTTTGCGGCCTTGCAGGCTCAGGGAGAGTCCGTAATTATCGAAAAAGAGTGCACCCGTAATCATACTGAAGATATGTTGCAACAATTCGGTGGTCATTTAAGTGTGGACGGAAAGAAAATCACAGTCCAAGGACCACAAAAATTGACTGGACAAAAGGTGGTCGTACCAGGAGATATTTCCAGTGCAGCCTTTTGGCTAGTCGCAGGTTTGATTGTTCCAAACTCTCGTGTGGTGCTTAAGAATGTGGGTATCAACGAAACGCGCACCGGTATTATCGATGTCATTCGTGCCATGGGTGGAAAATTGGAAATAACTGAAATTGACTCAGTCGCTAAATCTGCTACTTTGACTGTTGAGTCTTCTGACTTGAAAGGAACAGAGATTGGCGGTGCCTTGATTCCACGATTGATTGATGAATTGCCAATTATTGCCCTGCTGGCGACCCAAGCTCAAGGTGTCACAGTTATCAAGGATGCTGAGGAACTCAAGGTTAAGGAAACAGACCGTATTCAGGTTGTGGCAGACGCTTTAAATAGTATGGGTGCGGATATCACCTCTACAGCAGATGGAATGATTATCAAAGGAAAATCAGTCCTTCACGGTGCGAGAGTCAATACGTTTGGAGACCACCGTATTGGCATGATGACAGCCATCGCATCTCTCTTGATTGCA
The DNA here is from genome assembly GCA_963545095.1 of uncultured Streptococcus sp. Classification (GTDB taxonomy): domain Bacteria; phylum Bacillota; class Bacilli; order Lactobacillales; family Streptococcaceae; genus Streptococcus. The sequence goes on along the minus strand of CAUUIG010000001.1, from coordinate 26,903 downwards.
GATGGAGAAGTGGAGCTTGACCGTGCAGAAGCCATTAATACCAGTTACCCTAGCTTCTTTGATGATTTGGAGAGCTTGATTCATGGCTAAGGTGTTATTAGGATTTATGGGGGCTGGCAAATCGACTATTGCAAGAGGCTTGGACCCTAATTACCTTGATATGGATTCTCTGATAGAGAAGCGCCTAGGTATGTCCATTGCGGAATTTTTCGCTGAGAAGGGAGAAGAGACCTTTCGTCAGATAGAATCAGAAGTCCTAGCTGAGTTACTAGAAACGGACCAAGTTGTGTCAACTGGTGGAGGAGTGGTCATTTCTCAGCGAAATCGTGACTTGCTCAAGACAAATTCTGATAATATCTACCTGAAAGCCGATTTTGAAACCCTCTACCAACGCATATCAGCTGATGAGGACAATCAGCGCCCGCTGTTTCTAAATAATAGCAAGGAAGAACTAGCAGTTATTTTTCAAGAAAGACAGGCTTGGTATGAGGAAGTAGCTAGTCAGGTTCTGGATGTGACCAAGCTAAGCCTAGAGGAAATTATAGAGGAACTGAGATGAAAATTGCTTATCTAGGTCCCAAGGGATCATTTTCACATCACGTTGTGCAGACAGCTTTTCCTCATGAGGAATTGCAGGCCTTTGCCAATATTACAGATGTCATCAAGGCCTATGAGCAAGGCTTGGTGGACTATTCTGTGGTGCCAGTTGAAAATTCTATCGAGGGTAGTGTTCATGAAACCTTGGACTATCTTTTTCATCAGGCTCGCATTCAAGCAGTTGCAGAAATCGTTCAGCCCATTCATCAGCAGTTGATGGTGGTTCCAGGTCATACTAAGATTGAAAAGATTTTTTCTCACCCACAAGCCTTGGCACAAGGAAAGAAATTCATCGATGAACAATATCCAGAGGCCCAAATCGAGGTAACAGCTAGTACAGCTTATGCGGCCCGCTTTATTTCCGAACATCCAGACCAGCCTTATGCAGCCATTGCACCAAGAAGTTCTGCTGAAGAATATGGCTTAGAATTAATTGCTGAGGATATTCAGGAAATGGAAGCCAATTTCACACGTTTCTGGGTTCTGGGTGCTGAAAAGCCTAATATTCCCTTGCAAGCACAAAGTGAAAAAATGAGTTTGGCCCTGACCTTACCTGACAACCTTCCAGGTGCACTCTACAAGGCTCTTTCGACCTTTGCTTGGCGAGGGATTGACCTGACAAAAATTGAAAGTCGTCCACTAAAGACAGCACTGGGTGAATACTTTTTCATTATCGATGTGGACTATGCTGATAAGGACTTGGTCCACTTTGCCCAAAAAGAATTAGAAGCGATTGGGATCCAATATAAAGTATTGGGCACCTATCCTATTTATCCAATATTAGACCATGGAAAGGAGAGAAGATGAGTAAAGAAAATCCTTTAAGCCATCACGAGCAGTTGCGTTATGACTATCTCTTTAAGAATATTCATTACCTCAATGAGCGAGAGAAAAAAGAGTTTGTTTACCTGCAAGATAAATTAAGTAGGGCAAGTAGTGACGCCACCTCAGAAAGTCAAGAATTGACTGAGGATTATAGAAAGACAAGTACTAACGCTTCAATTCCTCCTTATAATAGTCGTAGTCGTTCTGAGAGATACCAGAAGATCAATTCTCTTCCAAAGAAAAAAGCTAAAAAGCGGAAGCTACGGTGGGGGCGTATTTTTGCTGGATTGCTTGCTCTTCTAGCCTGTGTCGGTTTTGGCATGATTTTTATGTTCCTAAAAGGCTATTCAAATGCTGATCCAACCAAAGCTGCCAATGCAAAGGCGGCTCAAGTAGAGGTTTTTCATGGTCAAGATACCAAGGATGGGGTCAATATTTTGATTATGGGAACGGATGGGCGAATCGGTCAAAATAGTGCTGAAACGCGGACGGACTCTATTATGGTTCTAAATGTTGGTGGCTCAGATAAAAAAATCAAGCTAGTCAGCTTCATGCGTGATAATTTGGTTTATATAGACGGTTACAGCCAAGTCATTAATGGTAAAAAGCAGTCCGATAACAAGTTAAATGTAGCCTATGAGTTAGGAGAACAAGAGGGGCAAAAAGGGGCAGAAATGGTTCGCCAAGTCTTGAAAGATAATTTTGACTTGGATATTAAGTACTATGCCTTGGTTGACTTTCAGGCCTTCGCAACCGCTATTGATACTCTCTTCCCTAATGGGGTGACGATTGATGCTCAATTTTCAACATTGAATGGGCGCCCACTAACAGAAGCTACAGTCGGAGATGATTTACATGCTACGGAAACAGAGTCTCCAACCCAGACTATTAAAGTCGGGAAACAGCAGATGAACGGTTCAACCTTGCTCAACTATGCTCGCTTCCGTGATGATGACGAAGGTGATTACGGTCGTACCAAGAGACAACAGCAAGTGTTGACAGCTGTTCTGCAGCAACTTAAGGATCCAACCAAACTCTTTACTGGATCAGAAGCACTTGGCAAGGTCTTTGGAATGACCTCTACGAATGTTCCTTATAGTTTCCTACTGACCAATGGCTTATCCTTCCTAAATGGAGCGCAAAATGGTATAGAGAGATTAACAGTTCCGGAACTAGGCGATTGGGTCGATGCCTATGATGTCTATGGAGGACAGGCACTTTTAGTAGACCAAAATAAATATCAAACTAAACTTTCTCAGATGAGGATGAGATAAAATAATACAGGAAAAATCAAGGTTCGAATCACCAGTAAAACAGTGGTTTGGACTTTGATTTTTCGTAGTGTCTGATGGATTTTTAAGGGTTTTTATGGTATACTAAAGCGATATAACTCGTTATTGAACAGAAGAGGAGAGACATGACTGATTTAAAAGCAATTCAGGCTCGAAGTCTGGAGATGGCTGAATATTTTGTGGCCTTTTGTAAAGAACATGATTTGCTTTGCTATCTCTGTGGTGGAGGTGCTATTGGTGCCCTTCGAAACAAGGGTTTCATTCCTTGGGACGACGACCTAGACTTTTTTATGCCCCGTAAGGACTATGAGAAATTAGCAGAATTATGGCCTCGTTATGCAGATGAGCGTTATTTCTTGTCAAAGAGTAACAAGGATTTTGTCGACCGCAATCTTTTTATTACCATTCGTGATAAGGAAACCACCTGTATCAAGCCTTATCAGCAAGACTTGGATTTGCCACATGGTTTGGTCTTGGATGTGTTGCTTTTTGATTATTTTTCCAAAAATCAGCTTTTCGCTCTAATAAAAAAAATAATAAGTTGGAAATCTTCATTAAACTATAAGCATGTATATGAGGAGATACTAAGATGAATAGAAATTTTATAGAAAAACTAAGATTAATTTCTATAAGAGATATTATTTCGCTTATATTTATTTTTCCTATAGCCTATGTTATTTCTCTATTCTTCAGACGCAAGAATAAGAATCTAATACTAATATGCGAAAGTGAAAAAGAAGCTAGAGATAATGGATATTGGTTGTTTAAATATATTAGAAAAAATCACCCAGAGGAAAATGTAATATATGTTATTGACTTTAAATCTCCTGATGCTTATAAAGTAAAAGAGTTAGGAGAATGTATTCAGTATTGGTCTTTTAAACACTGGGTTTATTATCTTAGTGCGGGAGTAAATGCAAGTACACAGAAAGCAGGAAATCCTAATGCAGCTGTTTTTAATCTTATGGAGGTATATTTAGGGTTAAAAACAAATAAGATATTTTTGCAACATGGAATAACCAAAGATGATGCTAAATGGCTGTATTATAAAAATACAAAGATGCGTGGTTTTATATGTGGAGCTGAACAAGAATACATTGAAGTAAAGGAAAAATTTGGCTATCCTAGTGGGTATGTACAATATTTGGGATTTCCAAGATTTGACAATCTTCATCGTAATATTGTAAATAATAATCAAATTCTTGTTATGCCTACTTGGAGAGAATGGTTAAATTTAAATACTAAAGCTAGAAATAATTTTAATGAAGGAAGTATTTTTACTGAAAGTGAATACTTTAAAAAATGGAATGAGTTTTTAGTAAATGATGACTTAAAAAACTTTTTAGAAAAAAATAACCTAACTTTAATTTTTTATCCACATAGAAACATGCAAAAAAATTTACAAGATTTTCAAACTTCTTCAAATAATATTAAATTGGCTGATTGGGAAAAATATGATATACAAGAACTATTAAAAAAGTCCGCTTTTTTTATTACAGATTATTCAAGTGTATTTATGGATTTTTGTTATATGAGAAAACCAGTATTATTTTATCAATTTGATTATAAAAAATTTAGAGAAGGTCAGTACGAAGAAGGATATTATGACTATAAAGATGGATTTGGAAAATCTATAGACACCCTAGATGAATTGATAATAGAGATAAAAAATCAATTTAAAAATAATTGGATTTTGGAAGATAAATATAAAGGAAAAATTGATAAGTTTTTTAGAATACACGATGATCAGAATTCTAAGAGAGTATATACATTTATTAAAGAAGTATTAGGGGAGAATGAATGAAATTAACCATAGGTGTAGCAGTATATAACGGAGAAAAATATATATCACGTTGTATAGATTCTATAATCAAGGAATATGATAGCTTAAAAGAAAAAATAGAATTTGAATTGTTGATAGTTAACGATGGCTCAAAAGACAATAGTGAGTCAATATTAAAGGGATATAGCGATAAATTTGCATTTATAAAAGTTATAACTCAAGAAAATGCAGGACTTGCTTATGTAAGAAGAGTAATTTTAGACAAAGCTAGTGGAGATTATCTATGGTTTGTTGATGTAGATGATGAAATAGAAGAAGGTTCAATAGAATTTATAGCAAATCAAGATTTAGAAGAAGTAAATATATTTGATTATCGAGTAGGATATGAGAGTAGGAAATTAGACAATGTATGCATGGGAATAAAAGAAAACATTATACTTATTCCAAAAAAAGAAAAGAAACTATTTACTCTCCAGAATGCTGTTTGGCACTTTGTATATGATTTAGAGTTTTTAAGAAAAAATAAACTGACTTTTAAAAGTGGCTATTTATATGAAGATTTTGAATTTATGGCCAGACTCTGGCCTAATGTAAGTAAGGCAAAATATTTTAATTTTAGTATATACAAATACTATTTAACGGACGGCTCTATTATGCGTGGAGGAAGTGAAATTAATAAAATTAGAGATATAGAAGTTATGTTAGACAGTGTTGAAGAATACTATTCCGAAAAATATCCAGGAGAATATAAAGAAGAGTTAGAATATTTTAATTGGTATCATATTTTGTATGGAGGATATTGTAATATTTTAAGAATTGATGAAAAATCTCCCCTATTAAAAGAGTACCTAGAAAAAGTAAAGAAGAAATATCCTAATTGGATAAACAATAAGTATTTAAAGAGTCAACCTTTAAAGAGAAAATTACTTATGTATTTAATAAAGTATAATCAAAAAAGTATAGTGAAAAAATTATTGAAATAGGTAAGATATGGATAAAAAGAAAATTCTATTTATAACATGGTCTTTTAGTATGGGTGGCGGAGCTGAAAAGATTTTGGCAAATATTACTAAAGGTCTAAGTGATGAATACGTTATTGATGTTTTAGAGATAAATAATCATGGCACGGGGGAAAACCATGATAATAAAATTAATATATTAAAACCGCTTTTTAAAAATTTAGAAAATGCTACTTTCTTGAAGAAGATTAAGTGGAAACTATTTTTGCTATTTCCTAAACTATTTAGACATCTAGTAACAAGTAAAAAATATGATTATGAAATAGCTTTTAATTATTTATATCCAGTTTACTTACTTAGAAATAATGCGAAAACAATATCTTGGAATCATGGAACAATCTATAATCTAAAAAAGCATAAATTTTCTAGAATTAGACAAGGGAAAAAATTAAAATATGTTAATAAAATAATAAGTATATCAGAAAAAACATCAGAGTCTATCAAAGAAATTTATCCTGAATATGATAAAAAAATAGAACTAGTATATAATGGATATGATTTTCAAAATATTCACACTAAATCTCTTGAAGATGTAAATATTAAATTTGAAGAGGACAGTCTCATTTATTTAGGACGTATAGAAGAAGCCAAAGGAATTAAGAGATTGTTAGAAGTTTTTAAGAATGTGGTTGAGAAAATACCTGATAAAAAATTATATTTATTAGGGAAAGGTGATTTAGAGGAATACGTTAGTAAATTTATACTTGATAATAAATTAGAGAACAATGTTTTTATGTTGGGTTATGTTAAAAACCCGTATCCATACATAAAAAAATCTTCTTATGTTATTTTATTATCAGAAGCAGAGGGCTTTCCTACTGTTTTAGTCGAAAGTTTAGCTTTAGGAAAGGGATTCATTAGTACACCTGTAGGAGGGACGAAAGAATTATATAATAATCAAAAATGTGGATTTGTTTCTGATGATAATGAAGAAATTTGTAACTATCTTATAGAAGAGCTTAGAAAAAAGAAGGAAGATAGAGTTATTAATTCGGAAGCATGTAAGAAGTATGTTGACAAATACTCCTTAGATAAACAGATTACCAGTATCAAAAAAATCATTAAAGAATTATAGGTGAACAAATTATGGATAAAATAATAATTCCTATGAGTTATATGGGAAGTGGCTCTTCAGCTGTGACAGATTTATTAAGAGAATATGATGGAATTAACACTAAGAACTCAGACTTTGAGTATGTTTTTTTACATGCTCCCGATGGATTGTTTGATTTAGAATACAAATTGCTATATAATAACAATTCTATAAGAAGTGATGAAGCAGTAAAGAGTTTCAGAAAACTTATGAAAAAATTATATATTTATGGTGGTTGGGGTATTGCTAATTATAAACATAAAATATCTAAAAATTTCCTTAATATAGTAGATAGTTACTTAGATTCGATAATAACTAGTAAATATCGTGGGATATGGTACTATTATCAAAAACCATCAAAAATAGCTTGGTTTATAAGAGTTATGCGGAGAGTAATATTTAAAAAATCAACAAAACTAAAACAAGTACAATTGGAAATGAGTTTGGTATCACCAGATGATTTTTATGAAAAAAGTAAAAAATTTATTCTAGCTGTGATAAACGAATTATCTGATAAAGAAAAGTATGTAGTTCTTGATCAACTTTTATTACCTCATAATCTTAATATTATTGATAATTATAAATTTGAAGAGTTGTTTCCAGTAGTAATTTCAAGAGATCCAAGAGATGTATTTATCATGAATAAATATTTTTGGAAGCCTAGAAATCAAGAGATACCTTACCCAACAGATGTTAAGGAATTTTGTCAATATTATAAAATGATGAGAAGAAATGAGAAAAAAACAAATACTTTAACACTAAGATTAAATTTTGAAGATTTAGTTTTAAATTACGAGGAAACAAAACAAGATATAGAAAATTTCATTGGAATAGATTCTACCCATCATAAAACAAAGTTTAAGTATTTCAATCCAGCCATTTCTGTGAATAATTTGCAAGTTTACAATAGGGATGTTAAATACAAAGCTGAAGTAGAAATCATAGAGTTAGAATTATCAGAGTATTTATATAATTTTAAGAATGAAATTGTTTCTAATGGAGATGTCTTTTAAATTAGTATACAAAGGAATGAGGTGAGTATTTGATAATAGAATGGAAAAAATTGTATTATTTAATTACGCTATTTAGCTATACTGTAACTATTTTTTTAGGAATTTTATATATATATAATGATTCAATTGTAACTTTATTGTTAACTTTAGTTATGCTTATTGTTAGTAGTACTTTATATTGTTTTAACAATATAAAGTATTATATAATTCATCTTATTTTTTACATTACAATATTTCTTTTTTTGGTTTCTAGACCAACGATTGATTATTTTAAATATGGACTAATAAATACTTATCAAGAAGATGTTTATAGATTTTCGTTTTTAGCTGTTATAATTTCTATTATTGGTTTAACTATAGGAGGTTTTTTAGTTTCTAAAAGAGAAAACAAATTAAAAGAAGAGATTAAAACCCTTAAAAATAAGCGATTTATAGATAGTGTAAGGAAAGTATCGCTGTCAGTATTTTTGTTCTCGTATCCATTTTACCTAGTAAGAATAATCGAAAGATTAATGTACAGATTAAATGTTTCATATTATGAATATTATGCGGATTTCAAAAGTGAGCTACCTTATTTCACCTATACATTATCAACGTTTGTAGTTTATGCTATGTGTATATATCTAGCTACAAAACCAAATAAACGCCATTCTACGATAGTGTTAGGCCTCTTTGTTACTGCAAATGTATTCAATCTTTTAATAGGAACAAGAAATCCATTTGTACTAAGTTTGATTTTTTCATTTGTTTATTTTTTTGTGAGAAATCAGACAGAAAAAGGAGTATGGATAGGTGTAAAAGAAAAAGCTATGCTATATTTAGGTACACCGATCATGATGCTTATAATGGGATTTTTGAATTATGCCCGTGATGGAGAAGGCATTGGTAACATGAGTCTTTCTGAACTTTTGATAGATTTTGTCTATAAACAAGGGACCAGTTTTGGTGTTTTGGCGAGAGGATATCTATACGGAAGTAATTTACCGGTACGAGAATTTAGAAATTACACCTTTAGTCCGATAATTGAGTATATAACTAGAGGAAATTTGGGAATTTTATTTGGAGGGACTCCATTTGTTAGTGCTAATAATAGTTTGGAGTTAGCTCTTACAAGTGATAGATATGCTCATAATATTTCCTATATTGTTTTGAGGCAGGATTATTTAGCTGGTCATGGTATTGGTGGAAGTTATGTAATGGAAATGTATACTGATTATGGCATGATTGGATTATTTTTGTTAAGTATCATAATGGGAATTAGTTTTATATTTATGATGAAATCATCGTATCAATCAGGTATACTATTTTTTAGTATTACATTATTGATTTTAAATAATCTATTCTTTATGCCAAGAGGTAGCTTTACAGAGAGTTTCTTAAATTTGTTTACTTTACAATTTTGGGGAATAGTTATTGTTATCTTTTTTGTAGCAGGTCTAATAAATAGAAAAGTAAAACACGTAGTTGATAATAAAGGAGATGTATAATGTTTGATAACTATTCGATTGCAGATTTATTTGCAAATATTTATAAAAAAAAGGTGTTAAACCTAGTTTCATTAATCGTTCTATTTCTTTGTTTAGCAATTCCATATTCTTATAGAGTTCTTACGACAAAGTCTATTGTAAGGGATGTTAGTAACTATTCTAGTTATCTTTCATATAAAATAATAGCACCATCAGAAGGAACTACAACACCTAATAGTAATACAGTAGGAGGCTATAGTGATTTCTACGGTCGTTTAATTCAATCCAATTTAAATGGAGCTTATTTATTCAATGACCAGTCAGAATCAGATATGAAAAAAATTGCGTCAGAATTAATGACAACTGAGGTTACACTTAAAAACTCAAATTTCGATTTTTGGAATAAAAAAATAGAAGTAAATTATTTATTAAATAATGCAGGGATTACAGTGAAAATATTAACACCAAGTAAATTGGCGAATGATATTATTGAACAAAAATTGGATTATTTAGTTGATAAATTTAAACAAGCATACTCAGGAGTCGCAATTGAAAAATTGGAACCAGTTTATTCAAAGGAACTTAAAAAAAGTGAGAGCGAATCGGGTATAAGTAAAGTAACTCTATTAATTCGTTTGATTATACTTGGAATTGGAACTCTATTTTTAGTAATATTTGTTAACATTGCAGCATATATTTTTAATCCAACCATTAATAGAGCAGGGGATTATGAAAAATATGGTGTAGATTTTATCGTAAAAATAGATAATATAGATAATTTTAGAAATGTGATACAATATAAGAATGGGCATAAAAACTTATTATTACTAGGCACAGATAAAAAAGTAATTAATAAGTTTTCCAAGAAGTATGCTAAAGTCCTGCCCCAAAATTTTGTTATTGGAAACATAGGTGACATTAAATCTATTCTAGAGTTTGATAACATTTTATTTGTAGAAGAATACGGTATAACTAGATATAAAAACTTTGAAGAAAATCTTCAAGTTATCAAAAATTTAAATAAAAATATAATAGGTGTCGCAACATATAGACTGTAGTTTATTTCTATTATAAATTTTTGTCTGAACTTGTATTAGACATTAGGCTATGTATTATCATTTGTCAAGTTAATCAAGGTGTAACAAAATGGGATAGACAGAGTTCTACATTTTGGGACTAGGCATTATCACAAAATTTGTTATGTATAATGAACTAATAAATACACTTGCTAAGAGAGAAGATATACAATGGCAATAGAATGTGTATTGGTTGAAGCTATTGTTTCTCATGGTAGTCAGTAACATGACAGTGATCAGTATGGATTGATAATAAAACGATGTTGTGAATGAACTTTAATAAGATTTTTGTAGTATAGGGATTCCCCTGTATAGTAAAGTGTTTTTATGAGAGAAAATTTCCGTATTTACAGTGTCTCAGTTCAATCTACCCATAAAATTGTTTATTTTGTGGGTAGATTGAAAGTATCAAATATTTTCCAATTCCCTAATGATAGATGTCTTTATAGTTTCTATGATATCAAACTTTTGTCGTCCGATGTCTTGTCTCAGTAAAACCTTGACAAGGAATCTCATGTTGTCTGAGACAACTAATCTGAGTGCAGAAAGACGAATCTCTTTTTTGGCATAGTAACGAACCTCTTCAGGCTTTGGAGAGGTTTTCTTTAACTTACAATAAAAGAAGGCTCTTTGTCAACTGTAGTGGGTTGAAGAAAAGCTAAGCTCGAGAAAGGACACATTTCGTCCTTTCTTTTTTGATATTTAGGGCGATAAAAATCCGTTTTTTGAGGTTTTCAAAGTTCCGAAAACCAAAGACATTTCGCTTGATAAGTTTAATGAGATTATTAGTCGCCTCCAATTTGGCGTTAGAATAGGGTAGTTGAAGAGCGTTGACAATCTTTTCTTTATCCTTGAGGCAGGTTTTAAAGATAGTCTGAAAAAGAGGATGAACCTGCTTAAGATTGTCCTCAATAAGTCCGAAAAATTTGTTAGGCTCTTTATTCTGAAAGTGAAAAGCAAGAGTTGATAAAGATGATAGTGGTGTTTCGAGTTTTTTGAATAGCTCAAAAGCTTGTCTAGAATTTCTTTATTCGTCAAGTGCATACGAAAAGTAGGGCGATAAAATCGTTTATCACTCAATTTACGGCCATCTAGTTGAATAAGCTTCCAGTAACGTTTGATAGCCTTGTATTCATGAGATTTTCGCTCAAATTGATTCATGATTTGGACACGGACACGACTCATGGCACGGCTCAAGTGTTGGACAATGTGAAAGTAATCTAGAACGATTTTAGCACATGGAAAAAGCTGTTTAGCCAAGGCATAATAAGGGCTAAACATATCCATTGTAATGATTTCCACTCGACATCGAACGGCTCTATCATATTTAAGAAAGTGATCTCGGATGACAGCTTGTGTTCTACCCTCAAGAATAGTGATGATGTTGAGTTTGTTAAAATCTTGCGTAATGAAACTCATCTTTCCCTTTGTAAAGGCATACTCGTCCCAAGACATGTGAGTTGGTAGGTAGGATAAATCCGTTTTGAATTTGAATTCTTTTAGTTTTCGAATGACAGTTGAAGTTGAAATGGCCAGCTGATGGGCAATGTCTGTCATAGAAGTCTTTTCAATTAGCTTCTGGGCAATCTTTTGGCTGATGATACGAGGAATTTGGTGATTTTTCTTGACGAGTGAGGTCTCGGTGACCATCATTTTCAAGCAATGATAGCACTTGAAACGACGCTTTTTCAGGAGAATTCTAGTAGGTATACCAGTCGTTTCGAGGTAAGGAATTTTCGATGTTTTTTGAAAGTCATATTTCTTCATTAGACTTCCGCAATCAGGACAAGATGGGGCATCACAATCTAGTTTAGCAATGATTTCTTTGTGGGTATTCCAATTTATGACATCCATAAATTGGATATTAGGCTCTTTAATGTCTAGCAGTTTTGTGATAAAGTGTAATTGTTCCATATGATTCTTTCTAATGAGTTGTTTTGTCGCTTTTCGTTATAGGTCATATGGGAATTTTTTCTACAATAAAATAGTCTCCATAATATCCATAGTGGATTTACTCACTATAAATTCTTTAATTCTCTATTTTCAGTATAATTATTTGAATTTTGATAATATAATGAAACTGTTCTTTTGAGGTTTTTTATATCTTTATATGCTATAATGGTAGTTGGAACTTCTTAGAAAGGAACTATTCTTTTTCATGAAAAGTATTAAACTAAATGCTTTAGCATATCTAGGGATCAGAATACTAAACATTATATTCCCTCTTTTAACAGGAACACATGTAGCTCGTGTATTAGATAAAACATACTATGGTTATTTCAATTCTGTTGACACTATACTCTCGTTTTTCTTGCCTTTTGCTACATACGGAGTATATTCATATGGTCTAAGAGGCATTAGTAACGTAAAAGATAATAAAAATGAGGTAAACAAAGTATTTTCTCAATTATTCTATCTTTGTATAACTTGTACCAGTTTATGTATTGTAATCTATATATTTGCTTATCCTTTGTTTTTTGAAAATAATCCTGTACTGAAAAAGGTTTATTTAGTAATGGGGATTCAATTAATTGCACAAATGTTTTCCATAGAATGGGTTAATGAAGCATTGGAAAACTATGATTTTCTTTTTTATAAAACAGCTTTGATTAGAACTCTTATGTTATTTTCTATATTTATATTTGTTAAAGAAGAAAAGGATATTATACCTTATACATTGATAATGAGTTTATCTACTCTTATAAATTATTTAATTAGTTATTTTTGGATAAAAAGAGATATCAAATTAGTTAGAATAGATATTAAAGATTTTAAGCCTCTGTTTTTGCCACTTACTGCTATGCTTGTTTTCTCAAGTGCAAATATGTTATTTACTTTCCTTGATAGATTATTCTTAGTAAAAATAGGCGAAGAGTTATATGTGACATACTATACAATGGCTCAAAGAATTGTTGGAGTTATAGCTGGCTTAATTACTGGAGTTGTAAGTGTAAGTGTTCCTAGACTGAATTATTATTTAGGAAAAGGGGATAAAACTTCTTATTACAATTTAGTAAACAGAGGAAGCCGTATGTTTATGTTTTTTATTATACCTATAAGCCTTGGATTAACTGTGTTAGGAACTGAGGCAATACTGATATACGGAAGTGAAAAATATGTTGAGGGAGGTATGTTAACCTCGTTATTCGCTTTTAGATCAATTTTCTTATCTTTAGATATTATATTAGGAACTCAAATTATATTTGCTCATGGCTATGAAAAACAACTAACGCTTTTCACTCTATTTTCGGGTATTATAAACATTTTATTAGACAGTATATTGTTTATGAATAATATTTCAAAACCAGAATTTTACCTGATAACTACAATGATTTCTGAAATTATTTTATTAATAATCTATTCAAGATTTATTATTACAAAACAATTAATTTCATTAAAAAATATATTCTACTACACTATACGATATTTTATGTATAGCCTTACATTTATACCAATTTATTTTATAGTTAATATTGTTAATCCTACAGAAATGATCATAACTTCCAAATTAATTATAAATATAGTTATGACTATAATTCTATCAATAACAAGCTATACAGTTTTATTATATGTAACCAATGATGCAATCTTACAAGAAGTTTTTGAGCATCTTAAACGAATCAAAAGGAAAATTTTTAAATTTGGGAGAAAAGAATGAAAAAAATAACAGTAGATGAAGCTAAAAATATAGAATTGGATATTTTATCTTATATAGATACTTTTTGTAAAAAAAATGGCATAGAATATTTTCTTAATTATGGAACACTGATAGGAGCTGTTAGGCACAAAGGTTTTATACCGTGGGATGACGATATTGATATTAGCATGACACGTGAAAATTATAATAAATTCATCGACTTATTTGAAAAAGATAGTTCAAAATATAAGCTACTCTCATTAGAAACGCAAAAAAAATATTATAATAATTTTATAAAGATAATTGATACATCTACTGTTATTGATAACACAAGAGTATATACATCTTATCCCTCAGGTGTGTTTATTGATATATTCCCTATGGATACCTTTAATGACAAAAAAATCATGAAATTATTTTATAGATTGGAAAGTTTAAAATTACTAGCATCAAGTAAGAGAAAGAATATTATTTATAAAGATAGTCAAATTAAAGACTTAATTAGACAAATTATTTGGTTCATATTACTGCCAATACCACCAAAAGTTTTTGCAATTATTATGGAAAAATTGACGAAAAAACACTATAATCCAAATGGTAAATTTATAGCTTTCCTTTCTTCAAAGTTGGGAGAAAAAGAGGTATTTGAAAGAAAAATTTTTGAAGAAATAATAACTTTAGATTTTGAACATCTTAGACTACCAGCTCCCCAAAATTATGATTTCATTTTAACACAGTATTATGGTGATTATATGCAGTTGCCACCTGAAGAAGAAAGAGTTTTTGGGCATGAGTTTGATGTATACCTGCTTGAGGACAAGTAACAATCATATTTAGAAGATGAGGTCAAATTAACATTTCTAACTTAAAGATACTATCATGTCTGAGGCAAGATTAATGGAAAGTTAGAAGATAGACTGTTCAGACACATGAAACAGGTAGGTATTAAAAGACTTGATTTTATTCTAGGAACCCATGTCCATAGTGATCACATTGGTTCTGCAGATGAAGTTCTTAAACGTTTTCCTGTTGATAGATTTTATTTAAAACGATATGCTGATGAACGTATTACAACAAAATGGAGATTGTGGGATAACCTTTATAATTACGATAATGCTGTAAAGACTGCTACTGAACTGAACGTGGAGTAAAATTAATACAAGATATCTCAGATAAAGATAGTCATTTTACTTTAGGTGACATGGATATTCAGCTGTATAACTATAAAAATGAGTATGATAGCAACGGACATCTAAAAAGGGTAGTTGATGACAATTCAAACTCAATTGTAGCAGTTGTAACAGTAGCAGGTAAGAGAATCTATCTTGGTGGATACTTGGATAATGTTGAGGGTGCAGAAGATAAGTTGGGGCCTGTAATTGGTAAGGTAGATATGATGAAATGGAATCGTCACCATGATGCTAAAATTTCTAATACTATTCCATTCTTAGACTACTTATCACCGAAGATGGTTGTACATACTTCGGCTGCAGATACAAACCTTTCTACAACTAGAGATTATCTTAAAAGAAAAAATATTCAGGTTGTTCATGCATCTAGTCAGACAAAAGATGCAACAGTCTTTACAATAGGCGAAAAAGGATTTACGGATATTTCTGAAAGTCTACCAAATATACCTTCAGTAAATGAAAAATGGTATAAAGAAGACGGATACTGGAAGTATCGTTTATCTGATACACAAATGGCTATTGGCTGGAAGAGAATTGCTGGAGATTATTATTTCTTTAACGGGAAAGGACAGATGCAAGCTAGCAAATGGCTTCATTTGAATGACTCCCGAGAAAAGCTTGATGGTAGCTGGTATTATTTAAATAGTAGTGGTAAGATGCAAGAAGCTGGCTGGTTCAAGAAGGACGGTTTTTGGTACTATATTAGCTCTACAGGTGATCGGAAATATAATGAATTAGTGGAAATTTCTGGACAAAAATATTTCTTTAATCAAGAAGGTGTGATGCAAACTAGATGGGCCTCTGTTGATGGTCACTGGAACTATTTTGCAAGTTCTGGAGCTATGAAAACTGGCTGGGTCAAGGATCAGGAAACTTGGTATTATCTTGGTTCTAAGGAAGGCACTATGTTGGTTGGCCTTAATCAAGTAGATGGCAAGCAATATTACTTTAGTGCGTCTGGTGCTATGCAGACTGGCTGGCAACGGGTTGATGGTAACTGGTACTATTTCTAAGCAGATGGTTCCTTGTTGAAAAATTCTACAAACAAACAGGAAACATCTACTTTAACTGATAAATCAGACAAGATTAATAAGGAAGAAAAGCAAGAAAATCATAAAGAAATTAACTCTTCAAATTCAGAAAAACAAAAAGAGGATTCGATTATAGAGTCAAGTATTGCCAATAAGAAAGAAAAGGAATAATGAGAAAATCCCCTGCTAGTAGAATAGTCTATTAGCAGGGGATTCTTTTAATTTCTTTTAATCTTAGCAAGAGCAAGATTGAGTGCATAGTGGAGTGTTTTATCTTTGGTAAGAAATAGCGTCAAGAGATAATAGATACCGCAAGCTGTTACAGTAGAGAGTACCATGAGTATCATATTGAGGTTGACTGTAAATGAGTTGATTTGGAAAAGGAATTTAAACGCAAAATAGATTGGGGTGAATCCAAGGGATACAATAGTATAGCGTGTTAAAGTAGTAAAGATTTCTTTTAAGTCAAGCAGATGATGTTTCTGGATAAAGTAAATTTCTAGTAGAACAACTACAGTTTCTGCAATAACAGTAGTAGCAATGTAGTACTCTGGTGCAAAAATATTATTGAAATACAAGAGACTGTTGAGTAGGATATTAGCACCACCACCAATAAAGTAAAAGGCTGTTAAACGATTTTCGTGGTCGTTGATGAAGATAATTTGTTTAGCAAGGATTAACTCAATGGCCCAAATGATAGTACGAAAGGCGAAGACACTAGTCACAATACCTGCTTCAAGGTATTTTTCAGAAGAGTAGATGACTGCAGCGTAGTTTCCTAATACCATAATCCCAATACTAGTTGGAATGATGAGGAAATAAAAGAGAGCAGCTCCTTGATTCAGAAGATTTTTATAAGATTCGTAGTCTTTCTTACCGAGATAGTAGCCGAGACGTGGAATACTGACGTTGATAGTTCCACTCAGAACACTGGCAATCAACATGACGATGCTGGAAGCAATAGTGTAATAAGAAATGTAGTTTTCATCAGGCCCTTTGGAGATAAACATTCTATCAAGTAAGGTATAGAGCATATTGGCATTAGCTAGAAGTAACATGGTCAAGAGTAGTTTGGATGCTTTGACTAATTCGACAAGACCAATCTTAACAAAGGAAACTTCTCGTTTAATCCAGAGAAAACTGAGTAGATAGTTGAGAATTGTCGTTGCACTCATGATGATTGCATAAGGTACGATATCATTTGGAGTTTTTACAAAGGTGAAGATAGCAATCAACATGGCAATGCGAATAACCAATGTTTTGTATAAGATGAATGCATAATTTTCATAAGCTTCGTTCATCCACTCGATATAAAGGAATTGGAAGAGAGCCTGGACACCAAGTATATAGTAGAGTTCTTTCAAATTTTCAATACTATTATCCAGGTAAATAAACAAAAAGTAGATACTTATTGTAAGGACAGAAGTAATTACAGATAGATAGAATAACTTGGAGAAGACATAATTAATCTTATCTTTATCGTCCTTAACTTTACTGATAGCACGAATCCCGTAGTTGTATATTCCAAAGGCTGCTAGTGGAATGACAAAGCTAGCCTAGGTATTTGCGGTATTGAAATAATCGTAGTTGGATTTGCTGAGAATCCGCGTCAGATAAGGATTGGTTATCAGAGGAAAAACGATATTGAGAACATTGACTAGTAAGCTAGCCAGTGCATTAACTTTTATATTTTTCATTGTACTTTCTTTCTTGTATTGTAAAATGGTCTCTAGTATTATATCACATTCTCGCTTCATTCTTTTGATAAAATCGTAAAAATCTAGTATAATAGATAGAACTGAAAGTATGAGGTTACTAGCAATGAAAATGAAACAAATTAGTGATACAACTTTGAAAATCACGATGTCTTTAGAGGATTTGATGGATCGTGGCATGGAGATTGCTGACTTTCTTGTTCCTCAAGAAAAAACAGAAGAGTTCTTTTATGCTATCTTGGATGAGTTAGAGATGCCTGAGAGCTTTTTGGATACAGGTATGTTGAGCTTCCGTGTGACTCCAAAACCTGATAAGGTAGATGTCTTTGTAACCAAATCAAAGATTGATCAAAATTTAGATTTTGAAGATTTGGCTGACCTACCTGATATGGAAGAATTGGCTCAAATGTCGCCAGATGAATTTATCAAAACCTTGGAAAAAAGCATCGCAGACAAAACTAAGGATGATATCGAAGCGATTCAATCTCTAGAGCAAGTTGAAGCCAAGGAAGAAGAGCAGGAGCAGGCTGAACAAGAAGTTGAAAGTAAGAAAGAACCTTACATCTACTATATCCTTTCTTTTGCTAAGTTGGCTGACTTGGTGGCTTTTGCCAAGACCGTGACTTTTGAAATGGAAACTTCTGAACTCTACAAAATGAATGAGCGCTATTATTTGACTATTTTAGTGGATATTGAAAATCATCCAAGTCCATATCCAGCTTGGCTGTTGGCCCGTATGCGCGAGTTTGCGGACGATAGTGATATCAGTCGCTCAGTCTTGCAGGAGTATGGTCAAGTCTTGATGAATCACGATGCAGTGCTCAATCTGCAAAAGATTGGATAATCATTTCTGGAAAGCTATTTCTAGATTTTAAGAAGAGCGAATCGTCTGATTCGTTTTTTCTTTTCTAGATTGAAATAGTGATTTACTATAATAGGAATTTTCACAAAATTCTGTTATAATGGCTATATTAGAAAATTTCGAGGAGACAAACATGACAGTTAAAATTGCTTTACTAGGATTTGGTACCGTTGCAAGTGGTGTGCCTTTCCTCCTAAAGGAAAATGGAGAAAAAATCAATCAATCAGCACATTCAGAGATTGAAGTTGCCAAGGTATTGGTTAAGGATGAAGATGAAAAGAATCGCTTGCTTGCAGCAGGGAATGACTTTAACTTTGTAACCAATGTGGATGACATTTTATCAGATCAAGATATTACCATCGTAGTGGAATTGATGGGGCGTATCGAACCAGCTAAAACCTTTATCACTCGTGCCTTGGAGGCAGGCAAACACGTTGTTACTGCTAACAAGGACCTTTTGGCTGTCCATGGCGCAGAATTGTTAGAAATCGCTAAAGCTAACAAGGTAGCACTTTACTATGAAGCAGCAGTAGCTGGTGGGATTCCAATTCTTCGTACCTTGGCAAATTCCTTGGCTTCTGACAAAATCACTCGTGTCCTTGGCGTGGTCAACGGAACTTCCAACTTCATGATGACCAAGATGGTGGAAGAAGGCTGGTCTTACGATGCTGCTCTTGCGGAATCGCAACGTCTAGGATTTGCAGAAAGCGATCCAACAAATGACGTGGATGGGATTGATGCAGCTTACAAGATGGTGATTTTGAGCCAATTTGCCTTTGGCATGAAGGTTGCCTTTGACGATGTGGCTCACAAGGGAATTCGCAACATCACACCAGAAGATGTAGCTGTAGCTCAAGAGCTTGGTTATGTAGTGAAATTGGTTGGTTCTATCGAGGAAACTCCTTCAGGAATTGCTGCAGAAGTGACTCCAACCTTCCTACCTAAAGCGCACCCACTTGCTAGTGTGAATGGAGTGATGAACGCTGTCTTTGTAGAATCTATCGGTATTGGTGAGTCTATGTATTATGGACCAGGTGCTGGTCAAAAACCAACTGCTACGAGTGTGGTAGCAGATATTGTCCGTATCGTTCGTCGTTTGAATGATGGAACCATTGGTAAAGACTTCAATGAATATAGCCGTGATTTGGTCTTGGCAAATCCAGAAGATGTCAAAGCAAATTACTACTTCTCAATTTTGGCTCCAGACTCAAAAGGTCAGGTCTTGAAATTGGCTGAAATCTTTAATGCTCAAGATATTTCCTTCAAGCAAATCCTCCAAGATGGAAAAGAGGGTGACAAGGCGCGTGTTGTGATTATTACACACAAGATTAATAAAGCGCAACTTGAAAATGTCTCAGCTGAATTGAAGAAGGTTTCAGAATTCGACCTCTTGAATACCTTCAAGGTGCTAGGAGAATAAGATGAAGATTATTGTACCTGCAACCAGTGCCAATATCGGGCCAGGTTTTGACTCGGTCGGTGTAGCTGTAACCAAGTATCTTCAAATCGAGGTCTGTGAAGAACGAGATGAGTGGTTGATTGAACACCAGATTGGCAAATGGATTCCACATGACGAGCGTAATCTCTTGCTCAAAATCGCTTTGCAAATTGTACCAGACTTGCAACCAAGACGCTTGAAAATGACCAGTGATGTTCCCTTGGCGCGTGGTTTGGGTTCTTCCAGCTCTGTTATTGTAGCTGGGATTGAACTAGCCAACCAACTGGGCCAGCTCAACTTATCTGACCATGAAAAGTTGCAGTTGGCGACCAAGATTGAAGGGCATCCTGACAATGTGGCTCCAGCTATCTATGGTAATCTCGTTATTGCAAGTTCCGTTGAAGGTCAAGTCTCTGCTATCGTAGCAGACTTCCCAGAGTGTGATTTCCTAGCCTACATTCCAAACTATGAATTGCGTACTCGAGACAGCCGTGGTGTCTTGCCTAAAAAATTGTCTTACAAGGAAGCTGTTGCAGCTAGTTCTATCGCCAATGTGGCGGTTGCAGCCTTGTTGGCAGGAGACATGGTGACCGCTGGGCAAGCAATCGAGGGCGACCTCTTCCACGAGCGCTATCGTCAGGACTTGGTGAGAGAATTTGCGACGATTAAGCAAGTAGCCAAAGAGAATGGTGCCTATGCAACCTACCTCTCTGGTGCTGGGCCGACAGTTATGGTCTTGGCTTCTCATGACAAGATGCCAACGATTAAGGCAGAATTGGAAAAGCAACCCTTCAAAGGTAAACTTCATGACTTGAAAGTTGATACCCAAGGTGTCCGTGTAGAAGCAAAATAAAGAATAGCAGATAGGATGGGGAAACTCTCGACCAGAGGGCTTCCTATCCTTTTTTTGAAAAGAATTCGAGTTAAAAACTTGATAAAGGAGAAATAAAGATGGCAGAAATATATTTAGCAGGTGGTTGTTTTTGGGGCCTAGAGGAATATTTTTCACGCATTTCTGGAGTACTAGCAACCAGTGTCGGCTACGCTAATGGGCAAGTCGAAACAACCAATTACCAGTTGCTCAAGGAAACAGACCATGCAGAGACTGTTCAAGTGATTTATGATGAGAAGGTAGTGTCACTCAGAGAAATTTTGCTCTATTATTTCCGAGTCATCGATCCCTTGTCAATCAATCAACAAGGGAATGACCGTGGACGTCAGTATCGGACTGGTATATATTACCAGGATGAAGCAGACTTGCCAGCTATCCACACAGTGGTGCAGGAGCAGGAGCGTATGCTGGGTCGAAAGATTGCAGTAGAGGTGGAGAAAATTCGCCACTATATTTTAGCTGAAGATTACCACCAAGACTATCTTAAGAAGAATCCTTCAGGTTACTGTCATATCGATGTGGCGGATGCTGAGAAGCCATTGATTGATGCCTCTAACTATGAAAAGCCTAGTCAAGAGGTGTTAAAGGGCAGTTTATCTGAAGAATCCTATCGTGTTACCCAAGAAGCTGCTACAGAGGCTCCATTTACCAATGCCTATGACCAAACATTTGAAGAAGGGATTTATGTAGACATTACGACGGGTGAGCCACTCTTTTTCGCCAAGGATAAGTTTGCCTCAGGTTGTGGTTGGCCAAGTTTTAGCCGTCCGATTTCCAAGGAATTGATTCATTATTACAAGGATCTCAGACATGGAATGGAGCGAATCGAGGTTCGTTCTCGGTCGGGGAATGCTCACTTGGGTCATGTTTTCACAGATGGACCGCGTGAGTTTGGTGGCCTCCGTTACTGTATCAATTCTGCTTCCTTGCGCTTTGTGGCCAAGGATGAGATGGAAGAGGAAGGATATGGCTATCTACTGCCTTACTTAAACAAATAAAACAGAGAGGGTGGGCACTTCCCACTTTCTTCATTTCCAGAATACGAATAGAAGGGATTTATGAAACACCTATTATCTTACTTTAAACCCTACATCAAAGAATCGATTTTAGCACCCTTGTTCAAGTTACTAGAAGCTGTGTTTGAGCTTCTGGTTCCAATGGTGATTGCTGGGATTGTTGACCAATCCTTGCCCCAGAGAGATCAAGGACATCTCTGGATGCAGATTGGCCTACTCCTTATCTTTGCAGTGATTGGCGTTGTAGTGGCCTTGATAGCCCAATTTTACTCAGCTAAGGCTGCGGTTGGATTTGCCAAAGGACTGACAGATGACCTTTATCGTCATATTCTTTCCTTGCCTAAGGACAGCAGAGACCGTCTGACCACTTCTAGCTTGGTCACTCGCTTGACTTCGGATACCTACCAGATTCAGACTGGTATCAATCAATTCCTGCGTCTCTTTTTGCGAGCGCCTATTATCGTTTTTGGGGCTATCTTTATGGCCTATCGAATCTCAGCTGAGCTGACTTTCTGGTTTTTGGTTATGGTTGTCATTTTGACCATTGTCATCGTAGGGCTCTCTCGACTGGTCAACCCTCTCTACAGTAGTCTGAGAAAAAAAACGGATCAACTGGTTCAAGAAACGCGCCAGCAATTACAAGGGATGCGAGTTATTCGTGCTTTTGGTCAAGAAAAACGAGAGTTACAGATTTTTCAAACCCTTAACCAAGTCTATGCTAGATTACAAGAAAAAACAGGTTTCTGGTCTAGTTTATTAACACCTCTGACCTATCTGATTGTTAATGGAACCCTCCTTATTATTATCTGGCAAGGCTATATTTCTATTCAAGGAGGATTACTCAGTCAAGGTGCCCTGATTGCCCTTATCAACTACCTCTTGCAGATTTTGGTAGAATTGGTCAAGCTCGCCATGCTGATCAATTCCCTCAACCAATCCTATATCTCAGCCAAGCGAATTGAGGAAGTCTTTGCCGAAGCTCCAGAAGACATCCATTCAGAATTAGAACAAAAGCAAGCTACCAGTAATCAAGTTTTACAAGTTCAAGAACTGACCTTTACCTATCCTGATGCGGCCCAGCCTTCTCTGAGAGACATTTCCTTTGATATGACTCAAGGGCAAATCCTTGGTATCATTGGGGGAACGGGTTCTGGTAAGTCAAGCTTGGTGCAAGTCTTACTTGGACTTTATCCAGCAGACAAGGGAAGCATTGACCTTTATCGAGATGGACGTAGTCCTATTAATTTGGAGCAGTGGCGGTCTTGGATTGCCTATGTGCCTCAAAAAGTCGAGCTCTTTAAAGGAACTATTTGTTCCAACTTGACGCTGGGTTTCAATCAAGAAGTAACTGACCAAGAACTCTGGCAGGCCTTGGAGATTGCGCAAGCTAAGGATTTTGTCAGTGAAAAGGAAGGACTCTTGGATGCTCTAGTTGAGGCAGGAGGACGAAATTTCTCAGGCGGACAAAAACAAAGGCTGTCTATCGCACGTGCAGTCTTGCGCCAAGCTCCATTTCTCATCCTAGATGATGCAACCTCGGCACTGGACACCATTACCGAGTCCAAGCTCTTGAAAGCTATCCGAGAAAATTTGCCAGACACGAGCTTAATCTTGATTTCTCAACGAACCTCAACACTTCGTATGGCAGACCAGATTCTCCACTTGGAAAAAGGGGAGCTACTAGCTATCGGCAAGCACGAGGATTTGATGAAATCTAATCAAGTCTATCGTGAAATCAATGCATCTCAACATGGAAAGGAGAACTAGCATGAGACGACAAACTGCAAATCAAACACTCACACGTTTGGCTAAAGACCTTGCAAGTCATCCTCTCCTCCTTTTCCTAGCCTTTCTAGGAACCATTGCCCAAGTTGCCTTATCAATCTACCTACCTATCTTGATTGGGCAGGTCATCGACCAAGTCCTAGTGGCTGGTTCTTCACTAGTTTTTTGGCAGATTTTTCTCCAAATGATTTTGGTGGTCATAGGAAATACCCTTGTGCAGTGGGTCAATCCTCTCCTCTATAATTGCCTAATCTTCTCTTATACCAGAGACTTGCGAGAGCAAATCATCCATAAGCTCCATCGGTTACCGATTGCTTTTGTTGATCAGCAAGGAAGTGGAGAGATGGTAAGTCGTGTGACCACAGACATAGAACAGTTGGCAACTGGCTTGACCATGATTTTTAACCAATTTTTCATTGGTGTCTTGATGATTTTGGTTAGTATTCTAGCCATGCTCCAAATTCATCTCCTCATGACTCTCTTAGTCTTACTGTTGACGCCACTGTCTATGGTAATCTCACGCTTTATTGCCAAACGCTCCTATCATCTCTTCCAGAAGCAAACAGAGACGAGGGGGATTCAGACTCAGTTGATTGAAGAATCGTTGAGCCAACAGACCATTATCCAGTCCTTTAATGCTCAGGAAGAGTTTATCCAAAGGCTGCGTGAAGCTAATGACAACTACTCAGGTTATTCTCAGTCAGCTATCTTTTATTCTTCAACAGTTAATCCTTCGACTCGCTTTGTCAATGCGCTCATTTATGCTCTTCTTGCTGGAGTGGGAGCCTATCGTATCATGATGGGGTCCACCTTGACTATCGGACGTTTAGTGACCTTTTTGAACTATGTCCAGCAATACACCAAGCCTTTTAACGATATTTCTTCAGTTCTAGCTGAGTTGCAAAGTGCTCTCGCTTGCGCAGAGCGTGTTTATGGAGTCTTAGAGAGTCCTGAGGTGGCTGAAAGTGGTAAGGAAAAGTTGACCAGTGACCAAGTTAAGGGAGCAATTTCCTTTAAACATGTCTCTTTTGGCTACCATCCTGAAAAGATTTTGATTAAGGATTTATCTATTGATATTCCAGCTGGTAGCAAGGTAGCCATAGTTGGTCCGACAGGTGCTGGAAAATCAACTCTTATCAATCTCCTCATGCGTTTTTACCCTATTAACTCAGGTGATATCTTACTGGACGGTCGTTCCATTTACGACTATACCCGAGCATCATTGAGACAACAGTTTGGAATGGTGCTCCAAGAAACCTGGCTCAAGCAAGGGACTATTCATGATAATATTGCCTTTGGGAATCCTGATGCTAGTCGGGAGCAGGTGATTGCTGCTGCCAAAGCAGCCAATGCAGACTTTTTCATCCAACAGTTGCCACAGGGATACGATACCAAGTTAGAAAATGCTGGAGAATCTCTCTCTGTCGGTCAAGCCCAGCTCTTGACCATTGCCCGAGTTTTTCTGGCTATTCCAAAGATTCTTATCTTAGACGAGGCGACATCTTCCATTGATACACGGACAGAAGTACTTGTTCAAGATTCCTTTGTTAAACTCATGAAGGGGCGCACAAGCTTTATCATTGCCCACCGCTTGTCTACCATTCAGGATGCAGATTTAATCCTTGTCTTGGTGGATGGTGATATTGTTGAGTATGGCAATCATCAAGAACTCATGGCTCGAAAGGGCAAGTATTACCAAATGCAGCAAACTGCAGCTTTTAGCTTAGAATAAGCCTTTTTATTTTAAAATCTTATTGACGAAAAAGTTGCCTTCGGGTGACTTTTTTGTTACAATAGCTAGAAAAATTGTTCACTTTAAATTGTCTTTTAGAAAAGGATCCTATAATGAAAGTTTATCAGCATGTAAATATCGTGACTTGTGATCAAGATTTCCATGTCTATCTAGATGGAATCTTAGCTGTTAAAAATTCTCAAATCGTCTATGTCGGTCAAGAGAAGTCAGAGATTTTAAATCAAGCTGAGCAGATTATAGACTATCAAGGAGCTTGGATTATGCCTGGTTTGGTTAATTGCCACACCCATTCTGCAATGACAGGTCTGAGAGGAATTCGAGATGATAGCAATCTCCATGAATGGCTTAATGATTATATCTGGCCTGCAGAAGCTGAGTTTACTCCCGACATAACTACCAAGGCGGTTAAAGAAGCTCTGACAGAGATGCTCCAGTCAGGAACAACAACCTTTAATGATATGTATAATCCCAATGGTGTGGATATTGAGCAGATTTATCAGGCAGTGAAATCTTCCAAGATACGTTGTTATTTTTCTCCTACCCTTTTTTCTTCTGAGGCGGAGACAACTGCTGAGACTATTGCTAGAACACGAGCCATCATTGAGGAAATTATTGGATATAAAAATCCGAATTTCAAGGTAATGGTAGCCCCACATTCTCCTTACAGTTGTAGTAGAGACTTGCTGGAAGAAAGCTTAGATATGGCAAAAGAGTTGAATATTCCTATCCATATTCATGTTGCGGAGACTAAGGAGGAATCTGGCATTATCCTGAAACGATACGGCAAACGTCCCCTCGCTTTTCTAGAAGAACTGGGTTACTTAGAGCATCCGTCTGTCTTTGCTCACGGGGTCGAATTAAACGAGCGAGAAATTGAACGTTTGGCAACCTCTCAAGTGGCTATAGCCCACAATCCTATCAGCAATCTCAAATTAGCCTCAGGTATTGCTCCTATCATTCAACTGCAAAAAGCAGGTGTAGCAGTCGGAATTGCGACAGATTCGGTTGCTTCCAATAACAATCTAGATATGTTTGAGGAAGGACGGACTGCAGCTCTTCTTCAGAAGATGAAAAGTGGAGATGCCAGCCAATTTCCTATCGAAACAGCTCTCAAGGCTCTGACAATCGAAGGGGCTAAGGTCCTAGGGATGGAAAATCAGATAGGAAGTCTGGAAGTTTGTAAGCAAGCAGATTTTCTCGTTATTCAACCACAAGGGAAAATCCATCTCCAACCCCAAGAAAATATGCTTTCTCACCTGGTTTATGCAGTTAAATCCAGTGATGTAGATGATGTTTATATCGCTGGAGAACAGGTTGTTAAGCAAGGTCAAGTCCTGACAGTAGAACTTTAGAATAAAAATCACGAAAAAAGGTAAATTCCCAAACTAAGTTCCACCGCTAATCCAAGTGGAAGTTAGTC